>JAKUPZ010000014.1 GCA_022449765.1 Dehalococcoidia bacterium
AAGCAGGGAAGCCAAAAGTTCCACAGCACGCATCTCTAGCGCCATGAGTGCAAATAAAAAACTCGCGATTACCAGCGGTTTCATTCTTGAAAGAGTCAAATTTCTGCAAATCATCAGTATCAAGTTGTAAGGCACGGATAAGGCCTGCAACTTCTGCTTCTGGAACAAGATAATCGTCTTTTTCAAATCCAGAAAATAATCCTTCTGGCCTGGACCAGCGAATCACATGCCGGAATCCCTCCACCGAGTAGTCGTCATCTGGAACCAGACCTAAGACCGTAAGATCCTGGCCTGAGTCCGCGACTTCTTTCACCACGCTTGGAACACCTTCAGGGATCGAAGCAGCTTCAACAAAATTAGATGGCCATGGGAGAGCGGATTCTAGGAAAATTAAATGATTAGGAAATCTTGCCTGCCCTATAGCCTCATCACCGCTTGACTCAGAAAACGGAGAACACTTCTGCATCGAATCAAAAGTGTCCTTATCAACAGTAATTTGATCTACCATATTAACCTCGCACTATCGTTTACTTAGCATATGATACCTCATCTTTAACATCCTGCTTAGACTGTGTAGACTTTTACGATGAGCGAAAATCAAGAATCGAAAAATTTAAGGTTATTCCCTTTACAGTCTGTAGTCTTATTTCCAGGTATGGAATTGCCATTAGTGGCCTTTGAACCGCGCTACCTGCAATTGGTTAGCGAATGCGTAGAAGCAAATGAGCCTTTCGGCGTATTACTTCTTAAAGAAGGTTTTGAAGTAGGCGACAATGACCTTAGTCCATTTGAAATAGGAACCACAGCTCACCTCTTAAACACTGAGAATACCCCCGATGGGCGTATTCGACTAACAGCAATCGGCGGATACCGATTTAAAGTAATCTCATTTCATTACGATATGCCGTATCTTTCTGCAGCCGTCGAATATATCGAGGACAGCAGCCATGAAATGATAGACCCTTCATTAACCGAGAACGTGATGCATGATGCCGGCTCATTTGTAAAACAATTTATTGCCTCTCAGGGAGGCTACATCCGTGAAGTCCCATTCCCGGAGGACCCAGTGATACTTTCCTACCAAGTTGCGCAGCTTTTTTCAGGCAACCCAGTCAAGCAGCAAAGGCTCTTAGAAACATCCACTTTTGATCGCCTATGGGAGGAATTAGATCTGCTGAAAGAGGCACGAGAACAGCTAAAAACTAAAAGGAAACATAATCCAAAGAGCTCTTTTTCTAACAACTAGTAATTACTGAGATGCTTCCTCACAAGTAGTAAAGAGGCTAAAGTTTTCCCGTCAATCACCTCACCAGCATCAACCATTTCCATCAATCGTGTATAAGGGATTCTTTCAAGGCTTATTCTTTCATCTTCGTCAGGGGGCAGCGGACTTGAATATAAATCAGTTGCATAGTAGGCATAAAGTTTCTCAGTAAGTGTCCCCGGGGCAGCAAAAAATTCTCCAAGCAAGACAAGCTTACCTGCATCTAATCCAGTTTCTTCTCTTAACTCGCGTCGAGCAGCCTCTAAAATACTGTCATCATCATCAATCACACCCGCAGGTAATTCCAGCAATACCAAGTCGGCTGCTTTACGAAACTGCCGGACCATAACAATATTCTGTCCTTCATCAATCGGAACAATAACAACAGAATTAGGATGGTAGATTACATCTCTCACCGACTCAGTACCGTCATCTAATAAAATAACTTCCTGACGAACGTTAACTCTTGTTCCCGTATATTCATTTAAAACACGGATAGTTGGTTCAGTTTGATCCAAGTCTTTTTGCATCCTCTTCTGCTAGCTGTCGAGCCAAATTCACGGACTGCTCCGCACCTCTCCTCAATCTATATACCAAGGTCTCATAAAAGCTATCAGCTGATCCTTTTCTTAAAAACTGAGTCCGATATGGACTACTACTCACCTGAATGTAGTTGCCTTGTGACATTGGAACGTCCATGAATCCATCAGCAGTCATAAAGGCATCATGATCGCTTTTAATCGTTAGCCGGATATTACTTCCTTCTGGAACAACTACTGGGGCATCTAGGTCACCGTGGGTAGCTACAGGTACAATGACGATATCTCCAGACGATGGGTACAAGATCGGCCCCCCCGCAGACAAAGCATATGCCGTGCTACCCGTTGCAGTAGCAACAATCACCGCATCAGCCTGGTAAGTCGTGAGCTCAACGTTGTTGATTGAAACGCTAATTCTTGAAAGATTAGCTATTCTACCTCTACCAACAACTACATCATTAAGTGCATGCATAGAAGTATGTAATCCATTGAAATTAGCTGTTTGGCAACTAATCATACGACGCTCATCAATCCAAAAAGCGTCATCCCCTGCTAGGTATTGGGGTACCTGCTCAATGGCATCGTTAGCTTCAATCTCAGTTAAGAAACCAAGCCGCCCTAAATTCACTCCCAATAACGGAACATTATGCCCAGCTGTTAGCCGAGCAGCACGCAACAAAGTTCCATCGCCGCCGATGGTTATCATTATTTTAGTCGCCTCAGGTAAATCAGTCGCCGGTTCATCTTTCGTTGAGAGAAGCGGAAGCCTTGCACCTAACATGCTGGCCAATTCATTGGCTAAAGGTAATGCTAAGTCAGAGTCTGAATTATAGAGAATTGAAATTTCATGCTTTTCTATACGCAAAATTATTTACCCCACTCAATTATAGACAATCACACAATCCAATAGGAATGAATAATAATTGAACCATTGTTATGATATCTAAGAAGACTTATGAAAGTATTACTTAGTGCACCCAGAGGTTTTTGCGCAGGAGTCGTTCGTGCAATTGATATTGTTGAAATTGCATTAGAAAAGTTCGGCTCGCCTGTATATGTGCGACATGAAATTGTCCATAATCAATACGTTGTAAATAGCTTGAAGGCCAAAGGAGCGATTTTTGTAGAAGAAATCGATGAAATACCCTTTGATAGTACGGTGATTTTCAGTGCACATGGGGTTGCGCCTGAAATCTGGCATTCTGCTAAATCTCGTAATCTACGAATTATTGACGCTACCTGCCCATTGGTTATAAAAGTCCACAATGAATCTCTCAAGTATGCAAATGATGATTATTCTGTAATTGTTGTAGGGCACCAAGGGCACCCTGAGGTCATTGGAACTGTAGGCCAATCACCAGATAAGTCCATATTGGTTGAAGATGAAATTGACGCATCCCAGCTTGAAATTAAGAATCCCGACAAAGTTGTTGCGTTAACACAAACTACTTTAAGTGTGGATGACACTAAAGAAATTATCGGAGCATTAAAAAATAGGTTCCCAAATATTGTGGCAAGAAACGATATCTGCTATGCAACAACTAATCGACAAGATGCGACAAAATTATTGGCACAAAAAGTAGAGGTTGTGCTGGTCATAGGAGCTGAGAACAGTTCAAATTGCAATCGACTTAGAGAAGTCGCAGAGCTTTCTGGAGTACCTGCGTACCTGATCAATGATGCAAAAAGCATCAACCCCGACTGGTTAGCGGATATCAATACAGTCGGTATCACGTCGGGTGCATCCACACCCGAGTCACTGGTTGAAGAAGTAATTGATCTTTTAAAACCAGAGTCAATAGATACACTTGAAATTACAAAGGAAGATGTTGTTTTTGTACTGCCCAAGGAATTGCGGGGAGGAACTGAGAATGAGAAATGGGCATGGCAAAGGCAAGGTGACCAAGCAGTTAGGTAAACCTTATTTTCTAGATCATATTAGCGATTATTTCACCTGCCCTTGCGGTGCCGCTTTCAGGCTGCCCTAGTCTATTGATTTTTAATTCTCCAGATCGGAGCGCGTCATTCACAGCGATTCTAATCGCATCACCTGCGCTAATTTCCCCTAAATAGTCATACATCATGGCCAAAGTCAAAATCTGCGATATGGGGTTAGCCTTATCCATTCCAGCTATATCAGGAGCAGATCCGTGTATTGGCTCAAAATAAGCATGCTCGTCTCCAATATTTCCGGAAGAACAAAGCCCTATCCCGCCAACAGTTGCTCCACCTAAATCACTGAGAATGTCACCTATGAAATTTTCCATTACCAGCACGTCAAACCGATTAGGGTTCAGTACTAGCTCTTGAGCTGCAGCGTCTGAATATAAATGTTCCTTTTGTATTTGGGGAAAAGTCTCGCCAACTTCGTCGAAAATTCTCCGAAAAAATGCCATCGATGGCAGCACATTTGCTTTATCTACACAAGTAACTCGTCTAATACCATCTCTAGGTGATCCATTACGTTTTTCCGCAATTTGAAAAGCACGCCTTACGACACGTTCTGTACCTTTACGCGTAATCATTAAGGTGTCTGCTGCAGCGGTATCCGTCTGCACACCTTTACCCCGTGACAGATATAACCCCTCAGTATTCTCCCTAACAATCACGTAATCAACTTCACCAGGGTTCGCATTAATTGGTGCCAATACCCCTGGTAATAATCTAATGGGCCTTATATTTGCATAAGTGTCTAATCCTGTGCGAAGCACACCACCAAGCACTCCAGCTTCAGTACCGTCAGACAACCTAACTTCAGGTAAACCCACGGGCCCTTTCATAGTGGCATCTGCGTTTCTAATGGCATTTAAGGTATCAATACTAAGATTACTTCCCGTGTTTTTAAAATGCAGGGCTCCGCCGGGCTCGATATCAATTTCAAGCCTAAACGTCTTAAATCTTGTTTCAATAGAACGTAAAACTAATGAAGCAGCATTCATTAATTCAGGGCCTATTCCATCTCCGTTTATAAATATTGCCTTATAAATTTGTTGCTGCATAATTCCCTCAGATATCTTATAAATTGGAGTATATCAACCGAGCAACATACATGTAGTGCATGTAGAATTAAATTATAAAATGATTGACCAACCTGAACTGAAAGAAATTGAATCGAAAGCCATTGAAATCGCTAGTAATGCCGGCGAATTGCTGCTTCAATATTTTGATAAACCATTGTCAGTAGATTACAAATCTGCAAATGGCCGGAACCCTGTCACAGACGCCGACCATGCGGCAGACGAATTAATAAGAAATGAAATTTCCAAATATTTCCCATCGCATACCACTGTTACCGAAGAAACAGAAAATACATCGAATGAAATCGGCCAATTTACCTGGGTAGTCGACCCATTAGATGGAACCACTAATTTTCTACATGGACTTCCGATTTTTGCGTCCATGCTGTGCCTGTTGCTTAATGGTGTTCCCGTAGTGAGCGCGGTTTACTTGCCCAAAATTGGAAGTGCAAAAGGGACCATCTACCATGCAAGCCATGGAGGCGGTACCTTCGAAAATAATATTCCTGTCCGATTAGATAATAGCGAGCAAGGTAGATTGATGGCTTCAGTCCCTGGGTATTTTTTGAGAATGTTTAATTATCACAAAAGCTTAAGAAGAAAATTAGGGGATATTAGAAGTTTAGGTAGTGCAGGCTTCGAACTGGTAATGACAGCTAAGGGTACCACTGATTACATGGTGTCAAGCGGCCCGCGTGTATGGGATATTGCCCCTGGCCTTCTTTTGATACTAGAAGCAGGTGGAGCTGCTCTGGTGAGAAATAAAAACACTCGCAACTGGGAAAACTTTGAATCGTTTTGTTCTTCACCTGATTTAGATCCCTCTCCGGAGGAGCTGAGAGATTGGAAAGAAACTCTAATACTAGGGAAACCCTATGCGGTAGAAAAAATCGCATCGGGTTTATCCGTACGTTCCTACCCTTTGCGCAGCCTACGCAACAAAATTTACGCGATGACTAAGCACTTCTAAAGGTATAGAAACCATCTTCGGTTATTCTAAACCGCGGTTCTCATAAGCTTTATTACACTAACGGCCATGGTAAATCTCTCCGGGTCTGAGGAGAGGGCAATTCTGGTTTTTCTATATACGCATCAAGTCGCTCTATTAACGATGTTATTTCCATGGGAAGTAAATAAGAGCTTATCTTCACTTTTTCAGTATCTTCGATAAGTTGAAAATGAAGATTTCTCATATCCGATACCAAATTATCAGGTATTTTTTCACCAGCAAAATCCCAAATAACAGTACGCAATTTATGTTCCAAATGAAACGTAAGGCCATTATCAATAGCCCAAATTTTCCCATCAATTCCTAGCAAGCAATGACCTCCTTTCCGATCTGCATTATTTATAAGCAAATCGAATACAGCTAATTGTAATAATTCCTCTTTGTGTTCTTCAAAAAATGTAAAGTAATGGGAATTGTTTTGATTTGGAATAAATAATTGAAGTGATCCAATTCCTGCCTCGCCTTCTCGTACTACAGTAGGTGGAACCAACCTCCAATTTAGCGCCTTACTCAGTTCGTACGTTGCACATTCACGCAAATACAAACTCCCAGGAGGAAAATCCCTAAGAGGAGCTTCTCCGATCTGGGGTTTGTAAACACCTAAGCCTTTGCCTTGTTCAGAGAGCAGCTCAACGATGAATGTATAATTGGACGCTCCGGGGTGTAACCAACCATCTCCAATTTCAGCGCCCACGAGAAATGATTCTCCATCTTGCAATAAAGCTGGCGCATAGGTATCTATATTCACTAATGCTTGGTCAGGGTAATTCGAATAAAGAGTCATTAGTTATAGCGGGGGCAAGAATGAGCTTTGTCATCTGCAATAAGTGAGTGGCATAAGGGACACTTAGAACGACCCGAACCATGAACTTCAAACGCACGATCTGCAAGCCAATTCATCACACTCGGTTCTAACCACATCAGTACAGCATCTTCGATTGAACCGGGGATTGAAGCTAATATCATATACCGTCCGGACTCTTGATCGTAACCAAGCGAAAGACCTGTGACTTTCTGGTCAACATCAACATCGATTCCCACGTCGGCACTATAAGTTGGTTCTCCAGTTTCTCTAACTGGGCTTCTTAATAGTTGTTTGATAGTAAGAGCAAGTTCGTATAATTCTTCTTTTTCTAGCCAAAGAAGTGCTGATTCATTCTCACCTAGTACGTAAAGGCGAAAGGTACGAGCCCCTGGAACCCCAACGAATTGCGGCTCAATTAAGCTACAAACTCCTAAATCATATCGAGCAAAAGACCACTCATTTACCATGGATCACTTATCAAACATTGCTCCCACAGACATCCCACGATGTATACGGTAAATAGCTTCTCCGATCACATTGTCAACGCTCACAATTTTTATCTTGGAGGTATTCTCCGTTGAAATGAACGGAATCGTATCAGTACACACTAGTTCATGAATTGGGCTTCCTTCGAATTTTGTAACGGCACCACCAGAAAGCACAGCATGTGTAGAAGAGGCGTATACGCCTTTGACACCCGCCTGTAAAAGCGCAGTCGCTGCGTTAACCATGGTTCCACCTGTATCTACTTCATCATCCATCAAAATAGCTGTACAGCCTTCCACGTCACCGATGATATTCAGCAATTCTGATTTATCTTCATTACCCATCCTTCTTTTTTCGATAATAGCTAGGGGAACGCCAAGTTTTTCCGCCATATCCCTAGCTCGCTTAGAAATACCAATATCTACGGCTACAACTATAGGGTTATCTAATTTAAGATTTTCAAAATAATGCACAATAATTGGCAATGCAGTCAATTCATCTACAGGTATGTTGAAAAATCCCTGTATCTGCCCCGCGTGTAGATCCATAGTAAGTACACGATTAGCGCCTGCAGTTGTAAGTAAGTCTGCAACAAGCCTAGCTGTAATAGGAACTCGTGGTTGATCTTTTTTATCAGTTCTTCCGTATCCGTAATAAGGAATGACTGCGGTAATACGACCAGCAGACGCCCGCTTGGCAGCATCAATCATAATCAGCATTTCCATAATACTGTCGTTCACAGGCATGCAAAAAGACTGAATTAGGAAAACGTCCCGCTCCCTGATATTTTCCTGAATCCTGACAAATGTATTGTCATTACTAAATTTGAAAGCCTCAATGGTTCCTAGGTCGATATCCAAGTACTCAGCGACTCTAGTCGCTAGAGGATTATTAGAATTCCCCGAAAAAACTTTTAATTCCTCATATATAGCCATTGGTGTTCTCCAAATAAATAGCGCATTACGCGTAGTTTCGGCCTGATTCTACACTCATCCCAGTTAGTTTAAAGTTCCTAGGTACTGACAAAATACCCTCGTTCGCCAAGGAGGCTGTATTCTTCAACAATCACATTACGTTTCCCTTTTTCTATACGCCCAATTACCTGAACATCGTCGCCGTCATTCTGAATCAACGATAACGCTAAATCTACTTGCGCTTCAGGTATAACTGCACAAAATCCCACTCCCATATTAAATACACGAAACATTTCTTCATTGCTGATTTTGCCTATTTCTTGAATTGCATTGAATATTGGTGGAATAGTAATCATATTATCGATTCGGTAAGTTACTTCAGCATCAAGGCGAAGCAAATTCAATAAACCATCGCCAGAAATATGCGCAAGCCCATGAATATCTACGCCAGAATTCATCATCTTCATCACTTGAGGTATATAAATTGCTGTAGGTCGTAACAATTCCGTCGCTACGGTATTTCCTGTACCTTTTATAGGAGTATCAATCTCACTGGAAGTGGATGTATTAAATATTTTCCTTGCCAAGGTCAAACCATTGGCATGTATCCCATTACTTGGAAAACCTAGAACAATGTCTCCTAGTTTTATACCCGCACCTGTAATTGGCTCTTTGTTTTCCAAAATTCCAATACAGGTTCCCGAAATATCAAATGCGTAACCGTCCCTTGGTCCTATCAGAGTATCCGGATGTTGTGAAAGTTCACCACCAACAATGGAAATGCTTGCTCTTTTAGCAGCATCACGCATTCCACGTCCAAGTTCCGATAACAAATCCTCATGCGGAAACTGCAGTGCAATGTAATCAACCATAGCCAATGGCGTCGCCCCTGTACAAATCACGTCATTCACATTGACTGCAACACAATCCCAACCAATTGCACTAAAATCACCCGATAGTTGAGCTAAGGCGCTTTTTGAACCTACTCCATCAGTAGAAATTGCGATCGAAAAGTTATCAGAAATTCTCAATACATTCGCAAAAAAACCTGAGGGGACTACCTGCTTCCCACGATCTTCAGAGAAATTTTTTGTCTCAGCGATCCATCGCAACAAACCAGATAAGCCTCTACCCGCAGCCTCAGTATCAACGCCCGAGCTCGCATATGTATTGATTGATTGGTCTTCATTCATGTCTGCACATTCTATTACGAAATCAACTATACCCCGAGGATTAGCAATTCGACGTAGAAATTACTTTTAAATCAGAGTATCTAGAATATTCTTCCCGCAAAATGACAATTATTCTCCAAAAATTCCTGAAGTTTCTCTACCTAAAAATCCCGTAAAACTAATGTACATTCAAGAAGTAATTAGGTATTATCTCGGCCGCTAAAAACCGTGCAAGGAATCATTCCCTTGCTTGTAACTCTGTAGCGATTGCATAGGGTTACGATTCACCAATGCCCTACCGTACATAGGGTGCAACATACTACGAACTTCGTGTTCAAGGTCGTACAATTTGTTTCCTGTTTTGAGGTCGGTAATCGAATCAAATCTATACTGTGATTCATTACTTTCCTCGGTAATTAATCCCATTTCATCTAGTCTTTGGTGAGGGCCCGAAAAATCAGCAATATATATTGCGATATGATGCCTATCATATTGCCTCTGGGGAGATTCGGATTCCCGGAAAATCAACGCCTGCCTTTTCCCCGCAGAATTAATTGTTACTGACTTGGCTCCCCTTCTTTCACCAAATACTACATCTGCTCCAAGGATGCTTTCATAGAAAGCACCTATTCCTTCTGCTGTACCCGAAGGCACGTTAAAGAGTAAGTACTCAAGACCAATGCTACGACCACCTAAATGTGTCCCTTGCTGATGACATCGAAATTCATTCCCCCAGGGATCACGCACGTCTACATAAGTGTCATGCAATGTAAATTCAAATTCAGATGTGTGGAGTTGAGGCTTAATTCCAATTAAGCGTGTTATAAGTTCGTGTATGTCGGGTACTACTAATCCAATTCTTCCTCTGAGTATTTGAGGTGTTTCACGTGTGGGTAAATGAAATTGCTGTTCTCCTGCATTAATCCACATATTGTTCAAGCCAACTGTCATATACGGATCACGGGTAAAACCTAAGCCCTCCACATAAAAGAGAGTAGCAAGTTGCTGATCAGGAACAGTCAAATTTAAGTGATCTAATGCAATAAGATTTCCCATATCCTGCGCAGTACGATCGTATTTGCCCATTTAAATGACCTCCTATCAACCCGCTACTTGTTACTCAACAATTGAATTAGAATTAGAGACCTACAATACTTCGATAAAAATCACAATATGATTATCAACTTTACCAACAGACTACCAGAAGGTACCTATATTGAATGAAGACTATTACATAGGAATTGATGTCGGCGGAAGCAAAATCTTGGCCCTAGTGGCAAACGGTAATGGAGTCATTTTGAGTTCAGCTACTCGAAAAACACCATCGCAAGACAAAGCAGAGTCTTTAATTGAAGCAATGGCAATGACGGCTAGAGAAGCTGCTTCTTTGGCGGATATAGAAATGGTCGGTATATCTGCAGTAGGGGTAGCAGCTGCGGGAGCTGTAGATCCTGACAACGGCACAATCGTATTTTCTCCTCACTTACCGTCAATGGATACAACACCAGTGGGAGCCATGTTAAGTAGTGAATTACAACGAAAAACATTCATGGGGAATGACGCAAATCTTGCGGCACTGGGTGAACAACATTTTGGTGCCGGACAAGACGTAAGCAATTTTATTTTCATCACCATAAGCACTGGAATTGGTGGAGGGATCGTATTGGACGGCAACCTATGCACAGGAAATTCTGGTTTTGCAGGAGAAATCGGCCATATGACTGTAGATGCTAATGGACCTTACGGAGTAAGCACGACTCCAGGAGCCTGGGAATCTTTGTGTTCAGGAAGTGCTCTGGTACGGATTGCAAAAGAGAGTATTGCGAAAGGTTCTGTTACTTCACTTACTGAAACAGATGAGACAGGGATTCGTAATGAAATAACAGCAAAGGAAATATTTTTAGCAGCAAGATCCGGTGATAATTTGGCCAATGAAATCATTGCTGAAGCTACTAAGTATTTGGGTACCGGACTTACCAGTATTGTCAATTTATTGAGCCCAGAAAGAATTATCATCGGCGGAGGGCTTGCAAATGAATGGGATAGCTACATTTCACCCGCTATAAATCTTATGCGTGATCAATCTTATGCTCGTATTGGCTATTCGGTCGACATCATACCGGCAGCTCTAGGACCTAACGCAGGAGCCTTAGGCGCTATTGTATTGGCATCCCACACCATTCAATAAACTCGCGAAATTCTAACTGTCTGATATACTCTGCTCGGCCTGTGCCTAAAGTGCAGGTAAATTTTTTGCCTTAGAGGCAAAAGGAGCGTGCCGTTGCCAGCATACGGCATCGTCGGAGCCCAATGGGGCGATGAAGGTAAAGGTAAAATAGTCGACTTCCTCGCTGAGAACGCCGATATGGTGGTGCGTTACTCCGGAGGGAGTAATGCTGGACATACCGTCATTAATCAAATGGGCGAATTTGCTTTGCATTTAGTGCCCTCTGGAATATTCCACAAAACTGTTGATGTAGTTATAGGCCCTGGTGTGGTTGTGGATGCTCCAGTACTACTGAAAGAGCTTGAAGGGCTTCATGCTAATAATGTCGATACGAGTCGACTCCTCATAAGCGACCATGCTCACGTAGTGATGCCATATCATTTAATGCTTGATCAGCTTGAAGAAAAAGAACGCGGCGGCAGTGCTATCGGTACTACTGGTCGTGGAATTGGGCCAGCATATGTAGATAAAGTGGCACGAGTTGGTATACGAGTTGGAGATTTGCTAGACCCTTCCTATTTGTCAGAGCGCCTAGAAAATGTTCTTCGTACTAAGAATAAGATTTTAGAAAAAATTTACGGAGCAGATCCCATACAATTCGAAAAACTTTACAAAGAAGCACTTGAATGGGGACAGGCATTACAACCATATGTCGCCTCTGTTGAGCAAAGAATTTTGGATGCTCTTTCTGTAAAATCCAAGATTGTCCTGGAAGGCGCGCAAGGCGCTATGTTAGACCTTGATCACGGAACGTATCCATATGTCACTTCTTCTTCGGTCTCTATTGGTGGTGCCTGCACCGGACTAGGCATACCGCCTTCACAAATAATTGGGATCATAGGTGTTTACAAGGCGTATTCCTCAAGAGTCGGAGCCGGTCCAATGGCTACAGAATTAAATGACTCTATGGGTCACGAAATACGCGAAAAAGCATGGGAATACGGAACAACAACTGGAAGGCCCCGCCGAGTTGGCTGGTTTGATGGCGTAGCAGCAAAATACTCGTCAACGATCAATGGCTTCACGTCTGCTGTTTTGACTAGACTAGACGTATTAGACGGCATTGACCCTGTGAAAATTTGCGTTGCCTATGAAATTGACGGTAAGCGAGTTGAGAATTTCCCTAGTCAATCAAAGCATCTGAGTAGTGCTGTCCCAATTTGGGAAGAGATGTCTGGTTGGTCAAAGCCTACGGCTGGCGCTACGAATTTAGCGGATTTACCAAATGAAGCCAAAGCATACGTAGAGCGGATTCAAAAAATCATAGGATGCCCCATAGATATAATTTCAACTGGGCCGAAGCGCGATGAAAGTATTATCGTCCGATCCTTAGTTGAATGATAGATATTTAAAGGTAACACTGGGAGGTCAATATGAAATTAGGTTTCTATAATGACGGAACGAATGACTGGATTCTAGGCGTTGTAAAAAACGATACTCATATCGTTGATGTATCCGAAGCGCTTGAAGGAGTACATGCTCACGGCGCACAGGAATTAATTACATTAATTATTGCCAATTTTGATAAAGTTAAAGATACCTTCCAGAAACTTGTTGATGTATCTGATGGCATACCACTAGAGCAAGTAAAAATTCGCCCTCCTTTACCAAGGCCTGATCAGATTTTTTGCATGGCTGTTAATTATCTTGAATTCGGGCAACGCCCAATGCCTCAAATAGATGCATTTCAAAAGTCTTCTGACTGTGTCATTGGGGATGGTGATACCGTCCGCCTAGATCCGAATTGTGAAGCAACAATTTTCCATCATGAAGCTGAGCTAGCAGTAGTTATTGGCTCAGATGCAAAAAATGTCTCCCAGGCAGACGCTATGGATAAAGTTTTTGGTTATACAGGCTTTATAGATGTATCAGCGAGGGGTTTTGAACCAGGCGGGCGAACAAGTTTTTTCCAGGTGAAATCATGGCCTACTTTCGGACCTATGGGCCCATTCATCATCACAAAAGATGAAATTGAAGATCCTCATGCAATCAGCCTTCACATAACCAACAATGGAGAAGAACGGCAGGCCTTCAGCACCGATGATATGGCTCACAAAATACCTGAATGCATTGAATTCATTACCCGCATAGCACATTTGGGTCCGGGGGATGTCATTAGTACAGGCACAAATCACCAAGGACTGGGTGCACTTCAACATGGTGATCAGATCCAATTCACCGTGGAAAAAATTGGCACCCTCAGCGTCAATGTCGACGACCCGGCCCGCAGAGAATGGCGAAGGGGCGTAGACGAAGAAATGGCTGCGAGAATGCGAACATCTGACGGAACTTCAATGGGCATGGGGGATAGAAAATAGCCCTCTGTCTATTGCATGCTAGCCCTTGATATACTATGCATGTGAATTTCAATGGCTAATAAAGAAAAAATTAAAGTCGCGGTTCATGGAGCTGCGGGGCGAGTCGGTCAAGAAGTAATTTCTGCAGTAGACAAGGCTGCAGATTTAGACCTGACCTGCGCGATAGATAAAATCAGCGAGTATCAAAGCAATGTGCAAGTCCCTTATTACAATAATGTGCACGAGGCTTTATCAAATCACCCTTCAGACGTCATCGTAGATTTCAGCCTAGCAGCTGCATGCTTGGAAATGATTCCGCAGGCAGTTGCCCTTCATGTCAGCCCTGTAATAGGTACAACCGGTTTCAATGAAAGCGACTTGGAGACGATCAAAAAAACCTGCAATGGAAACAACGTCCCAGGGTTTATTGCACCTAATTTCACGATAGGTGCAGTTCTGCTCGGAAAATTAGCTGCGATGGCTGCACCTTATTTCGAATATGTCGATCTAATAGAAGAACATCACGAGAATAAAATCGATTCTCCGTCTGGTACTGCTATCCAAATAGCAAAGGCAATTCATGATGCGCATCCAAATTCTTTTTCTCAAAATAATCCGCAAAGAGAACCTCTGGAAGGAGCTAGAGGAGCTTCATTCCATGGAATAAATATTCATTCTTCCCGAATGCCAGGACGCCTAGCACATCACCAAGTTACTTTCGGAGGCCCTGGCCAAACTCTCGTTGTCCGACATGATACTAACGATCGAGAGTGTTACATGCCTGGAGTTCTACTAGCGGTACGTCGAGTTTTAACTTTGAGTACATTCACTACGGGACTAGAACAATTACTGGATTTTTAAATTCCAAAAATAAATGTAACGGCAATTACGCTTAGGAGGCATGGTGGCAGATCCACGAGTAACAATTATCGGAGCAACAGGTGCCGTAGGGAAAATTGCACTTGAAGTCTTATCTCAAAGAAATTTCGCAATGAGCAATCTGAGATTAACTGCTTCAGAAAGATCAGTAGGGAAGAAAATAGATTTTGCTGGAACTTCAATTACTGTTGAAGCCACGACAGAAGAAGTTTTTAAAGAGACTGATATTGCATTTATATCAGCGAACGATGATATAAGCAGAGCGCTAGCGCCGATTGCCCGACAAAACAACTGTATAGTCATCGACGATAGCGGTGTTTGGCGTATGGACGAGAAAGTTCCCCTTGTCGTACCTGAAATTAATGCTAGTGATTTAATTGAACATAGCGGAATTGTTTCAATACCTAACTGTTCCACCACCCCACTAGCTATGGTTCTGGACGCCTTACGAAAAGAAAACAACATTATTCGCGTCATTGTAGCCACTTACCAATCAGTATCAGGAACAGGTGCAGCGGCAGTCGCTGAATTAGATCAGCAATCACGGAATATTTTAGACAACAAACCTTTAAAAATAGAGCAATATCCCTATCAGATCGCCTACAATCTTATACCGCAAATTGGATCGTTTAATGAAAATGGCTACACTTCAGAAGAGTTAAAAATGCTCAATGAAACTCGTAAAATTTTGCACGAACCATCTTTACCAGTTTCAGCCACGTGCGTCAGGGTGCCAGTGAATATTTGCCATAGTGAATCGGTAAATATTCAACTCGAGAGACCATTAGAAGTCGCAAAAGCACGTGAATTACTTGCTAATTATCCCGGTATAGTAGTGATAGACAATCCTGAAGATAATTCGTACCCGATGCCGATTGATTGTACAGGGGAAGATGAGGTTTTTGTTGGCAGGGTTAGGCAGGACAATGCTTTGGAAAACGGACTCTCGTTGTGGATAGTTTCTGACAATTTACGTAAAGGTGCAGCAACTAACGCAATTCAAATCGCTGAAGAGATAATAAAACTCAATGCCTGGTAGATTGGCATTATAGCTTTGTGAAAACAAGAGGAGTGTAGATGTATATCGGAAGATTACTTACAGCAATGGTTACACCATTTGATGCCTCTTTAAGAGTTAACTATCAACAGGCTAAAATTTTGGCGAATTCATTGGTACGTTCAGGAAGTGAAGGACTGGTCGTTACCGGCACTACAGGAGAAAATCCCGCACTAGATCATGAAGAGAATTATTATCTTTGGTCTGAAATTAAAGAAAGCGTCGGCAATGATATCCCCATCATTGCAGGCTCGGGGACTAACGGGACTGGGGAAACTATCAAGCTCGCGCAAATGGCTGAAAAAGCTGGTGCTGATGCGCAATTACTTGTAGTTCCTTATTACAACAAGCCCACACAAGAGGGGCTCTATCAACACTTTAAAGCTGTAGCAGAAAGTACCTCATTACCATGCATTTTATATAACGTCCCTAGTAGGACAATTGTAAATATGACACCTGAAACAACGCTTCGTTTAGCGGCAGATGTTCCGAATATAATCGGTACCAAGGAAGCTTCTGGTGATCTAGGGCAAATTAAAGAAATTATCGACCACGCGCCTGCTGAATTTCGAGTCTGGAGTGGTAACGATAGCGATACATTCGATATTTTAAAGCTAGGTGGGTGGGGTGTTATAAGTGTCGCATCTCATCTTATTGGAAGTCAGATCCAAAACATGATCACACTTGCCACTCAAGATAAATGGGACGAAGCAGAAGAAGAGCATAAACGGCAACTCCCGATTTTCACCGGCCTATTCACAATAACCAGTCCCATTCCAGTGAAATATTGCCTAAACAAAATTGGCTTTAATGTAGGAGGATTGAGGCTGCCATTGGTGAATGCCGACAAAGAAACTTCTTTGTTTTTAGATGAATTGATATCAAAATACGAAATTGACCTACCTTTGAGTAGCTAGGAGTAACGTAATCCGATCAATCCAATTCCAATCAACCCTATGACTATAGTCATACCTGTTATGAATTCTGAGCCACCTACACGCTTTAATTGTGCTTGGGCAAAATAGTTCGTAAAAGCTGCAGCGATTGCACCAAAAAACGCAAGCCATAAACCTATTACGGTTCCATTAAATGCTGCAGTTGCCATATCAACACGACCGTCTTCAGTCCAAAAAACTGAAATTGCCGCGCCTGAACCCGCTCCTATAGGCAAAGCTATAACTAACCAAAGTACCAACCGTTTAACGAAACCGCTCATCAATAAACCATCTATAAATAGTCGTTATATAAACTTTGATTCAACTATTAGTCTCTAGGGCGTCTAGGACCCCTGTCCCTGTCCCTGTCTCTGCCGCCTCTTCGGTCGCCTCCATCACGTGAACCGCCAGAGCTTCGGCCGCTTGGACTTGGTCGCCTTGCTACGACTTCTTCTGGACTAGAATCCTCTAATATTGCTCTATGGGACAAATTAACTCTACCCATACGATCAACTTCATAAACCAAAACATCTAGTTCGTCACCAATTTTAAGGACGGATTCAACTGACTCGACTCGCTTTGTATCTAGTTCACTTACGTGAACTAGTCCATCTTTCCCTGGGAGGATTTCAACAAACGCACCGAAGTTCTCAATACGGGTAACCTTACCGGTATAACGCTCTCCGGTAACAACTTCTTTCGTCAGCCCTTCAATCATTTTTATTGCTTCTTCAGCTGATGCTCCATCGGAGGAGCCAATAGTTACAGAACCGTCATTATCAACATCTACCGAAGCACCTGTAGCTTCTATAATCCCTCGGATATTCTTGCCGCCGGGTCCAATTAAAGCACCAATCTTATCAACGGCGATGGTTAGTCGAGTCATTCGCGGAGCATTTGAGTTCAACTCGCTTCTTGGTTGCTCAATAGTACTTAGCATATGGTCGAGGATGAACGATCTTCCTTCTTTTGCTTGCGCTAAGGCCTGGCGAAAAATTTCCTGAGTGATTCCCGCAACTTTTATGTCCATTTGGAGCGCAGTAATTCCTTCGGTAGTACCAGCAACTTTAAAATCCATATCTCCGAAGAAATCTTCAACGCCTTGAATATCAGTGAGTACTTGAAAATTACCATTCTCATCTGTCATTAATCCCATTGCCACACCAGAAACTGGCCGCGTGATTGGGACACCAGCATCCATCAAGGACATTGTGCTACCACACACACTTCCCATCGAAGTGCTTCCATTTGAAGCTAAGGCCTCAGAGACTACTCTGAACGCATATGGGAAATCCACTTTATCTGGGATCACCGGCAATAATGCTCTCTCTGCTAAAGCGCCATGCCCGATCTCGCGCCTGCCAGTACCCATCCTACGGGCTTCACCTGTTGAATAAGGAGGGAAGTTGTAGTGGTGCATATAGCGCTTAGTATCTTCAGGATTCAAGCCGTCGAGCTTTTGTTCCAATGTCAGAGAACCCAAAGTTGCAATTGTTAATATTTGAGTTTCACCCCGTTGGAAAAGAGCAGAGCCATGAGTACGTGGTAGTAGCCCAACTTCACTTGACAATGAACGCACCTCGGTAAGCTTTCTTCCGTCAGGGCGTTTACCTTCCTTAATCACTTTTTCACGAACTATTTTCTTAAGAACTTCATCAAAAACTTTAGCAACGTCTGACGATTCATATTCCTCTGCCAGAGCAGTAATAGCCGAATCCTCAGCTTCCTTTATATTTTCGTTCCGCTCTCCTCTTCCCTGGCCACGGTCAATAACACCTTCAATTGAAGAACGCACTATGCTGTCAACTTTAGATACTAGGTCTGGGTCAGATTGACTCGCTAGCGTAACCTCTGCTTTTGCCTTACCAATATCTTTTACGAGCTGATCTTGCAATTCGATAATCTTGACATTAGTTTCTTGGCCAATTCTCAAGGCTTCCAACACGATTTCTTCACTAACTTCTTTTGCTCCAGCCTCAATCATGATTACCGCATCTCGACTGCCAGCAATAGTCAAATCTAATTTACTTTCCTCTAATTGTTCAAATGTGGGATTAACCACTACCTCATCATTTACATAACCCATACGAGTCGCGGCTACAGGGCCATTGAATGGAATTTGGGACGTAGAAAGAGCAGCTGATGCACCAATTATCCCAAGAATATCTGGTTGGTTTACTTGATCAGCAGATAACACCGTAACTATTACTTGAACTTCATTTCGCATGCCTTTTGGAAAGCGTGGGCGCAATGGCCTATCGGTCAAGCGTGCAGCCAAAGTAGCTTCGGTAGTAGGACGACCTTCCCTTCGGAAGAAACTCCCCGGAATTCTACCGACAGCATAAAGACGCTCTTCGTACTCAATTGTGAGAGGGAAGAAATCGAGTCCTTCACGAGACCCTCCCATAACGGCAGTAACTAAAACCACCGTATCTCCATACCTGACAACTGCTGAGCCATGGGCCTGCGGTGCAAGTTTTCCGGTTTCTATTGAGAGAGTTCGCCCCCCAATTTCGATTTCATGGTAAGTAGGCATGTATTCTCCTCGCTTATACAAGCAGCACTAATCTATCTATGAATTTGATTCGGTAAAAACGCTAGTGTCGAAGAATAAAGTATGGCTTAGCCGCGTAGGCCCAAGCTTTCCACTACGCTTCGGTAACGACCAACATCCTCTTTTGCAAGATATCGCAGTAAGCGACGTCGTTGTCCAACCAATTTCAAAAGACCTCTTCGTGTTGCATGGTCTTTGTGATTCTGGCGGAGGTGATCTGTCAGGCCGCGTATTCGCTCAGATAGAAGCGCAACTTGCACTTCTGTAGAACCAGTATCTCCTGGCTTCTTCTGGTATTGACTAATAATCTGTTGTTTTGTTTCTGTACTTAACATTACTGGTCCGCGGACCGAGTCCTTCTTTTTCCGCTCTTTTCTTATTTCGAATTCATTATAACATGACTGTGCTAATTGTCCCACAAAACGTACTTTTAAGAGTACCAAGCGTATCTCTGATTAGCATAATTCAATGTTTTCGTTCTTTTATATGAGGGAGTTTAAATGAAGATCACCAGAGTGTTAGCCACTACCCACAATGTACCTGTACCAGTACCACTTCTTGAAGAGCCTGTAATGAGGCCATTAGTTTTCTGTTCAATCGAAACAGACACAGGGATTTCAGGCTATGGTATTTCTGGTCCAATTCAACGTAATGCTGTACGTGAGCACATTAATACTGAAATGGGTCCAATGATCTTAGGTTCTGATCCGTTCAATACTGAACGAATATGGCACCAACTCTATGTCGAGCATAACCCTCGATCTCAAACTGGTACTTGGTCGTCTGCAATAAGCGCAATTGATATTGCGCTGTGGGATATAAAAGGAAAAGCTACAAATCTACCAGTATGGAAATTACTTGGAGGAGCGCAATCAATAGTGCCAGCGTATATCACATTTGGTCTCCCTGAGTATTCACAGGAACAATTAGTAGAAGTAGCAAAATCTTTTGTTGATCAGGGAGAGGATAAGCTCAAAATGGTAGTGGGCGTCGCAGGTGATCATCAAGGATGGAAGGAAGATTCAAAAAGAGTACATGCGGTCAGAGATGCTATTGGCCCTGATGTGCAGCTCTCTATGGATGCTAACTACATGTTCCAATTCAATAATGCACTGAACCTGGCGAAAGCAGTTGAAGAATGTAATATTGAATGGTTTGAAGAGCCCGTATGGGGAAATGATGCTCAATTGTTGCATGATCTAAGGATGCGCACCAGCATTCCTATATCTGCTGGTCAGAACGAAGGCCATCGCTTCCGTGCGCGAGATCTATTGGTGAACAAGTCTGTAGATATTTTACAACCAAATGTTGCCTATTGCGGTGGGTTTTCAGAGGGTATGAAATTTGCGACTCTTGCGCACTCGTTCAACCTTCCAATTGCTAATGGCGGAGGCTGGCCCCACCACAATATGCATCTGCAAGCAGCAGTGCCCAATGGCTGGCGCATTGAGTATCACTACGTAATGTGGAAATGTGGCGAAATATTATTTGACGGATGCGTGGGACCTGAAAAAGGGTGGACAATTATGCCTGAAGCCTCTGGCTTAGGACTTGACCCTAAATGGGACGCATTAAAAGAATACCAAGAGTAATTTAAAAGGGGCCAGATATCGATCTGGCCCCTTTTAAAACCGTTAAATTGCAGATTCCCCTCGTTCTCCGGTTCTAACACGCACAAGATCAGATACAGGAGAAACAAATATTTTCCCGTCTCCAATTTCTCCTTCATCAGGACTACGGGCTGCATCAATAATTGCATTAATTACCACTTCCTGCATGTCGTCATTGACTACCGTTCGTACTAATGTTTTTGGCACCGAAGATCTACTTGCCATACTTCCCCCGCGGCCGACAAATACTTCAACGCCTCTTTGTCTCCCCTGGCCCGTAACATTGTAATAGTAGAAACCCTGACACCCTACAGCTTCAAGAGCTGCGGTAACTGAACCCACTCGCTCAGGTCTAATAACAGCTTCAATACTAATCATTTTATCCCTCATTCTAAGACTGATGTCGCAAGTCTTTTTAATTGTTATTCTTTAGTCAGCACCGTCATGGACATATGCTCTTTCACCATGAGCAGAAACGTCTAGTCCCTGATCCTCTTCTCTTGCTGAAACTCGTAAACCTAACCCAGGAATAACATCCAATATTTTAAGAATGATCAAGCTTGCTACAAATGAGTAAACCAGCGTAGCTCCTACACCAGTTAATTGAATGCCAAGTTGGGCAAAATCACCCTCAATCACTCCTTTTACCCCTGCAAAAGCCTCCACGGTGAAAATCCCAGTAGCAATGGCACCCCAAATACCACCAATTCCGTGAACAGCAAAGACGTCCAGTGAATCGTCTATACCTAATCTAGGGCGGAGTAAAACCGCACCGTAGCACAATAATCCAGCACCAATACCAATACCCAAAGCGCCCATAACACCAACTGCACCAGCAGCAGGAGTAATCGCTACCAATCCTCCAACTGCACCTGTTGCTACACCCGCAGCGCTCATTCGATTATGCTGAAATTGTGAAAGTAATCCCCAAGTAAGCGCAGCCGAAGCTGCAGCTGTATTAGTAACTAAAAATGCGTTGATCGCCACACCGTCAGCCGCCAATCCTGACCCCGCATTGAACCCAAACCACCCAAACCACAGAAGCGCCGCACCAATAACAACGTAAGGTACATTCCCAGGTTCAAGTCCTGGATTTCTTCGTTTACCAATCAGAAGAGCCGCCGCTACCGCAGCTACTGCCGCATTTATATGAACCACTGTCCCACCGGCAAAATCCAATGCACCTAATTCGAATAGCCATCCCTTTTCAGCCCATACCCAATGGCAGATAGGTGCATAGACCAATGTTATCCAAGCAACTAAGAACACTAGGTATGTGGTGAACTTGAACCTCTCCACAACCGCACCAGTTATAAGTGCTGGAGTTATAATCGCAAACATCATTTGGAATATTGCGAACAACATATCTTCACCTGGTTCAATCCCGCTAAGACCTAAAAGGCTAAGATCTCCAACCCAGGCATTGCCTTCACCAAAAGCTACGCTGTATCCCCATAGTACCCATACAACACTAACTACTGCCATACTCATAAAGCTCAGCATGATCGTGCTAAGGACATTTTGACTTCGGACCAAACCCCCATAAAAAAAGGCTAATCCTGGAGTCATCAGTAACACTAAAGCTGAGGCTGTTAATAACCAAGCTATTGAACCACTATCCATAATGGCAACTCCTTTTAAAAATTCTATGAACTTACAATGCCATCCAAGTTTTACGTAAGTGTTACTTCATGGTTACAAACATGTAACAAAAATAGACTGGTATATTTTGACTGCTGGGTATTAGACTCCTTGCACAGAAGGCCATATTGCTAAACGTATTCTTCACAGTTGTACTGCCCATATTCTTGGTCGCAAGCTCAGGTGCTCTATTGCAGCGCCTCCGGCCAGGTGTATTAGGAATGCTGGGTCCAGCTGCGCTATACCTACTCAGTCCTGCACTAGTATTGGATGGGCTTCTAGAAACAAATCTGTCAGCTGATGTCTCTCTCAAAATAATTGCAGCCACTGTTAGTGCAGTCATTTCAATGGCCGCAGTTTCATGGCTTGTATCCAAACTTCTCAAGCATGACAGGCCAACTCAGAGTGCATTCCTGCTAACGGGGACGTTTGCAAATGCCGGGAACATGGGATTACCAATTGCATATCTTGCGTTTGGTGAAGAAGGCCTAGCCGTAGCAATTTTAATTTTTGTGGCACAGGGGTCTTTAAGCTGGCCTTTAGGTATATACCTAGCTGCTAGAGGACGCACGAAAGGTTGGCAACCATTGATTAAGGCAATCAAGGTTCCTACTCTCTATGCAGTACCGCTAGCCCTAATAATTAGGGCTTTTGGGTGGGATTTACCTCAAACATTTGATACCACTATCAGCTTAATGGCCGACGCGACGATTCCTGCAATGCTACTTGTATTAGGCTACCAACTTGCTCAAGGCATACAGCTGGACAAAGCACTCAGCCTAGGCAGTGCACTTTTTACAAGGCTAGTGCTAGGAGCCATTATTAGCATAGGTCTTGCTGAATTGTTTGGTCTCGACGGTACCGCACGTAATACTGTAGTAGTGGTATCTGCAATGCCTACAGCAGTATTCACCACAATTCTTGCTACAGAATTCCAAGCCATGCCAAGGTTCGTCGCAAGTGCAGTCGTAACCAGCACGCTAGCCAGTCTTATAACCCTTACAGTATTAATTGATTTATTACAGAAGTACGGCTAGTAATCTAAAGAGGGTTTCCATTTAAAGTAATGACTGTTGTCGTTTCAACATTTTGAATCATTGACTGCATTGCAAAACAACTAGATTCTGCCATTTTTACCAAATGTTGAATTTTGTCAGGAGGCTCGGAAGATTCAATATCGAGATTGGACTCAAGTCCGACTGGCCCTCCAGTTAGGGTTCCAGCCAAAGCCGATCCATCTCTGTAAAATCTTGCTGTCTGTTTTACTCTTGCCTTCGTGTATTCAATGTGCAACATCTCGCTCAACCGAGCAAGCTGTGTAAGCAGTCAGAAAGCTATACCTGCAGAAAAATACGCTAATGGAGGGGGAGCAGTATCATCTCCTCCTAAATATTGTCCTTCATCAGATAGCATCTCGAATGTGCTACCGCGCCCTGCATGAACCCTTGCAATTTTTTTCTGACGATCCAAGGTTTCTGCTTCTAAGCTAATGACTATCTCCCGGCGAGATCCATCTTGACCTCCTAAGCCTGGCTCAGATTCTTTTAACTCTATTTTTCTAACAATTTGTTCCACAATATCACCCAATCATTTAACAGCTACTATGTAATGATCACACGATGAGTTACTATCTCATCGCTATCAGCATACCGTAAACCGGAGCATTTGTTGAAACTATCGGATCTATCGAAGCAAGAACGTAAAATTATTCGCGCGTGGTGCATGTACGACTGGGCAAACTCAGCGTTTGCTACCAGTGCGATTACAGCGATACTACCTGTTTATTTCGTTTTCCTTTTTCAAGATGCTCTCGGATCTGAATTGCTGATAGGCGGATTTTCATTCACCGGAAGTTCTCTTTGGAGCCTAGGGGCCGCGCTATCAACATCAATCGTTGCAGTCACTAGTCCTGTTTTAGGTGTGTTGGGCGATAGAATGGCCATCAGGAAAACCCTATTGGCTATCTATATGACAGCAGGATCGCTTTTCACAGTACTTGCGTTTTTTTCTGCATATACTTCGTCTCCATGGGCTTGGCTACTAGGGACATTTTTCTTAGGTAATATTGGCTTCGCAGGAAGCCTAGTCTTCTACAATTCTTTGCTCCCTCATGTATCCCCAAATGATGAGCTTCTAGATGATATTAGTTCACGGGGATATGCATATGGATATCTAGGAGGAGGTCTTCTTCTTCTCGTACATCTTGGCCTTAATTTAGCCTTCTCAGGTTCCTCATTCGCAGATTTGGTTACTCGGCTATCTCTCGCATCCGTTGGAATATGGTGGTTTCTTTGGGGTCTGTGGACGATTAAAGTTGTTCCTGAGCCGCCACTTTTGAATGCAAATAAAGCTGCTCCATTTAGTTCTGCCTTCAAAGATTCGTTCAGCCAATTAGCAAAAACTTTCAGAGAACTGAAAAATTTTAAAGTTATGCTTCTGTATTTTGGGGCGTTTTTATTATTCAACGATGGAATTCAAACAATCCTAGCAGTAGCCGGTGCATTTGCGGCAGATACCTTAGGCATTTCACTGACCTTCAACATGATTACTATATTAACCATTCAGTTTGTTGCTGCATTTGGAGCAATGCTATTTAGTCGCATAGCCAAATTAACCAGTACCAAAAAGGCTCTTACTGTTTCCCTAGTCGGATGGTCTTTCATAGTTTTATTAGGAGTAGGAATTGCACCTTTGGAGCCAAGTAAGCTAGAGGATCATGACTATCAATTTGTTTATGTAGAAAATACAAATATTTACAAAGTAGATGTAGCTCCTGATCTGAGTGATTCAAAGCTTGATAAAGAATGGGAGCAAAATATTGAAGGCCTCATAGATGCAAATACTAAGACCTTATCGATTGATCAAGCGCACAGCTTGCACAACTTAGTTGCAGAAAAATCGCAATATAGCAGTATGCTTTTCCAAGGACCGCTCAACGTATTAAATGGTGCCAGTGCAATTGGTCCAAATCATCCTTCCACATTAGGGTCAGGGACATTGGACTGGTGGCCAATCGCATTGCGCGAAACTGTATGGAAGCCTTTAGGCATTCCTGCAGACTTTCAATGGTTATTGCTCGGTATCGGCGTAGGCCTTGTTATGGGAGGTAGTCAAGCGCTTGCCAGGAGTTTATTTGCGCAAATTGCTCCTAAATCAAGAAGTGGAGAATTCTTTTCTTTCTTCGGTTTCCTTAATCGCGCTTCATACGTTTTTGGTCCTGTCCTGTACGCATTAGTTACGGGCATACTGGACACCCGTACAGCTGTTTTTTCGATACTAGTAATAATTGTTGCAGGCGCAATTCTTTTAAGTCGTGTAAATGTTGAGGAAGGGATACGCGTTGCTAAAGAAGAAGATGCGAGGATGGGACTCTAAGCATATCCAAGGCTTTGGCGTGCAATGGACGGCCAGTTTACGGTGATTCCATGTATTCCAAGCGAAGAAGCTCTTTCGATATCGCCTTCTGATTCAATACCCCACGCACCGACAAAAAGTTGATTACCAATTGCCTTGTTAACAATCTCTTGTTGCATCATACCTATATAAGGTAAAAACCCTTTGATTTGATTATCAAGGCAAAATTCGATCGCGTCATTTGACGGCTCGATCATTAGGAACCCATGCATCGCAGCACCAGGAATTATTTCTTTTGCACGAACAATCTGATCAGGTAAAAAGGAAATTAGCGATACTCCAGGTACAGGTATTTCCGTGTATGTCTGTTTTTCCAATGGATCTATCCAGCCCTGTTCAATAAGAAGCTCCCCAACCGTTTCCAATAGAGCTTCTTCATTAGATTTAATTTCGATAAATATGTGTGCTCTGTTCTTATATCGGATGAGAATTTCCTCCAACGTAGGAACCTGTTGATTGGAATATGCAACATCGAACCAAGAGCCTGCATCGAGTTTCTTAATTTCTTCTAGTGTCAATGAATTAATGGGCCCTGTACCATTAGTGGTTCTATCAACGTCAGAGTCGTGCATAACCACGGGAATTTTATCTAGCGTTAAATGTGTATCGAGTTCAATCAAGGGAAACCCAGAATTTACAGCTAAGTCAAAGCTAGCAATCGTATTTTCTGGCCTTTCAGCTGAATAGCCTCTATGAGCGATTATTTCAATCAATTTTACCTCGAATTTATTTATTTCTTGTGCATAATTGCTGTGTATAAAACTATCCCGACAGTTGCAGCTAAGTTAATACTACTTACTCCATGTCTCATTGGTAGTCCCAAAGCCACATCAGCTAAATCCGCCAAATTACTACTCAGCCCCTCTCGTTCGGTTCCAAATGCAAAAATTGCATTCTCAGGTAAATCATACTCCGTAATAAGAGATCCTTCTGGGTCTAAAGCAATAATTGGACGTCCAGAACCTATCAATTGATCTAAAGTCGCGGTTACCACTGGAATTGCAAATTGGAGGCCAGCTGCCCCGCGTATTGCAGCTGGTTCCCAAGGAGATGCACCGCTAATCAACATTACTCCAGCAGCTCCAGTTGCAGCTGCAATACGTATGCAAGCACCTAAATTCCCATAGTTATAGGGATTTTCCAATAACACAATGTGGCCAGGTGTCTTTAATACATCAGGTACCTTGTAATCAGGGCGTACTGCCACGCCATAAACACCCGTCCAATGAGAACGAGTTTTTCTTAATTTATCAACTATATTGGGCTTAATTATTTTGCATCGTCCCAAAAATTGACTATCTAGGTCAGGAGCATAATCGCGAATAAGGTCCTTGAGTTTTGAAGGATATGCACAAGCGATAAGCTCAATCTGCGCATCAAATCGCAACGCATGTTTTACAGAGTGAAAGCCATCCAAAAATACTAATTCATCGCGTTGAAGTGCATTAATTAGCAGATTATGGTCGTCTGTTGTTATGGGATTCATAAAAGAAGAATTATTAAATTTGGAGGCGACGGGCAGAATCGAACTGCCGAATAGGAGTTTTGCAGACTCCCGCCTTAACCACTTGGCTACGTCGCCTTACAAACACGTAGGTTACTGAGATGTCATTAGAGTCGTCAAATCATTCTACAGTTCTAGTAATTCACTAACGTCATATTCAACTGATAAATCAACTAATTTCCCCCACGTTGAATCCTCAACAAATATTCCATCCTGTAATCTTTTTTGAGTATTACGATGCTCTATTTCACCCGGGTATAAGATCTCTTCAAAGCCAGCAGCCATTTTTGAAGCTTTCAAATAACCTGCGAGATCGGTCACTTGTTGCTTGAATTCCTCAATAGGCCTGAACGCAGATACATTGAAAACCGCCATAAAACACCCATCGTTATGAAAACCTCGCGGGTCATGACCGAACCCAAGACCAGTCAATATTCCTGACAAAATCTCTACAATTACGGATAAACCGTATCCTTTATAACCCTCAGACCCGCCTAAAGGCAGGAGTGCGCCACCTTTTTCTCGCAACACCGATGGATCTGTAGCAGGGTTTCCTTCACTATCTACTACCCAACCTTCAGGTATATCAACTCCTCGTGCTTTTGCAAGCTCTACCTTCCCCGCAGCAACTGCGCTTGTTGCCATATCGATAAATAACGGACCATCTAAATTACTGGGCACTGCCACACATATAGGATTTGTACCCAATCTGGGTTCTCTTCCACCAAAAGGTGCGACGGCTTTGGCAGTTCTCCCAGAATCCGCAGTCATTAGTCCAATTAGCCCCTCCTTAGCGGCCATTAAGGGATAATCAGCTACTCTACCAACATGACTTTGCCTGTACACTGTTGCAGCAGCAGCCCCTTGTGTCTTCGCCTTTTCTATAGTCATTCGCATAACATGTTCGGAGACTACATAACCGAAGCCCCAGTGACCATCCGCAACAGTGGTAGAGGGAGTTTCTTGGACAATATCAAAAGGAGCCCCTGGGATAATATGACCGCGCTTTACCCTATCTATGTAAGTAGGTATTTGAATAATCCCATGCGAGTCGTGGCCTGCTAAGTTAGCACCAATAACATGCCGTGCAATAATTTCAGATTCATCTGAGCTTGCTCCTGCGCATTGCAATAATTTATCTGTAATCTCTAAGAGACGCTTGTGTCCCACAATAGGCATTGTTTCACCATGTTTATCTTTTAGTAGGGTTAAAATTGGAAGCCCCACTTGCCTTGCATGGAGCGTTGTCAGTAATGGTGCGCAGGAAGAGACTCGAACTCTTACGGGATTGCTCCCACTGCCCCCTCAAGACAGCGTGTCTACCATTCCACCACCTGCGCGGGATATGAATTGTAGAACGCAAACGCAGCTCTGCCAACAGGTATAGCTTTAATATCATTAATTACTATAAAAACACCAGTGTAAAAAAGAGCATATACTCGTACAAAAATTACAAAAGGAGCACAGATGGGAACTTCGAGGATGTACGCTGATGTTAACGGCGACACGACTTGGCAACCGATTAATTTAGATGATCACCCAGAATGGATAGATGGATTTGAAGCTAAAGATATCAAATTTGGAATTAGACAGCCTGATATTGAGCAAGATTGGCATCCTGCACCAAAACGTCAGTTCGTAATTATTTTATCAGGGGCTCTTCAAATCACTTATCCGGATGGTTCTAAAAAAGTCTTCGGATCGGGAGAAGCACGTCTTATGGACAATATTACAGGCAAGGGCCATAAAACAATTGCTGTCGGTGGAGTTCCTTGCATAACGGCAACTGTAGTACTGAACGATCAGGAGCCCCGTATCGGAGCTATTTAAGTGAGCGATCGGTGCTTTCGAGAAGCTAAGTAAGCAACTCTCTTTGCCAATCCATCAAAGACAATCCTGTGGATTGGCAAAAGGGCATACCAGTAAATAATTCCAAAGGATCCCTTGGGAGCAAAATAAGACTGCTGTACAAGAGTATTAGTTTCGCCGTTTGCGATCACTCTGAATTCCAACCATGCGTTACCAGGTACTTTCATTTCTGCCCGGAGCAAAAGCCGTGAATTTCTTTCAATACTTTGTACACGCCAAAAATCTACTGCATCACCAACTGAAAGCATTCCATCCGGCCGACCTTTGCGCAATCCTATACCACCGAATATACGGTCTATAAATCCTCTTAATCTCCAGCCCCAATTAAGGTACCAACCGCTAGAACCGCCTAAAGAGCAGAATGCTTGAAAAATTTCCTCTACAGTAGCATTCACTTCTACTTTTCGTGTTTCAACAATCATGCCTCGCTGAACAGATTTGCTAAATTTGGATCGCGCTAATGGATTGTAATTGAGTTTATCGGGGTTTAAATCTTGCAAAGCAATTCGAACCGAATCTCGGTACCCTAACGGGTTAATTCTGGGGAAAATCTGTTGGCTGTCCTTACTTCTTAAAACTACTTCACTTCTTAAACCTTCGACTAGAGGTCGAGCAAAGCTGGCTTTCAATGGAGTGACCCAGTGTACCCAATACGACGATAGCCTAGGTGTTAAAACAGGGACTCGAATCATCGCACGTTTCAATCCCCGTTCTTTCGCATAACCTGTCATCATTTCTCCGTAGCTAAGTACCTCTGATCCTCCTATTTCAATTACTTGATGGCCTTGTTGCGAAATATTCAAACTACTAACTAAATATTCCAATGCGTCGCCTAAGCCAATTGGTTGAACTTGTGTGAACACCCATCTCGGGCAAATCATTATTGGCACTCTTTCAGTCAGGTAACGCACCATCTCGAATGGCAAGCTACCAGCTCCTACTACAGGACCTGCCCTCAATTCTATGACATCAGCGCTAAATTTCGCTAAAGCCTTCCCTGTTGCATGGCGAGATTTCAAGTGTGATGTGAGAAGGGAATCGGGATTTCCCAATGCGCCTAGGAAAATTATACAAACTGAATTGGACGCGGCCGACTGGCCAAAAGACTCCGCTGCCTTTATGTCGTCGTGATGAAAAGAATTGCTTGAACCACGCATACTATGAATCAAATAATATGCGACTTCCACCTCATTAAGAGCAGCGTCTACAGCATCTTTATTGCGAGCGTCCCCCACAAATATTTTTATTTTTGATACCCATTCAAAAAATTCCAATTGTTGGGGATCACGAACCAGTACTGAAACATCATGTCCATCGTCTAATAATTGAGGTACTAAGTTGCTCCCAATATAACCAGTCACACCCGTCACTAGAATCCTCATCGATTGTTTCCTCTAGTAGTTTTGTATACCGATAGCGCTCGATCGCGGGCTGCATTTAAATCTACAATTGGAGAAGGGTAGTTCTCTGAGTCAGAATTTTTTCTATTTTGTTCATTAAGCAACCAGGGTTCATGAATATTTTGAGATTGGATAGATGCAAGCTCAGGCACCCAACGTCTCACGTATTCTCCATGGGGATCGTATTTCTTCGCCTGAAGTACCGGATTGAAAATTCTGAAATAAGGAGCAGAGCCAACGCCTACTCCAGCAACCCATTGCCACCCTCCTGAATTTGCAAAAGGATCTCCATCAATTAATTTTTTCATAAACCAATCGGATCCCCAGCGCCAATCGATAAGTAATTGCTTGGTGAGGAATGACGCAGTTACCATTCTTGCCCTATTAGAAATCCAGCCCTCGCTGCACAATTGGCGCATAATTGCATCAATAATTGGTATTCCCGTCTGGCCGGCGCACCACTTTTCATACTGTTCAGTATCGTATCTCCACGGAAAATATTCTGACGAATCTGATCTTTCTATTTTTTTTGAACTAAGAAAGTGATGGGTTTTGCTAATATAAAAATCTCGCCAAGCTAATTCAGAAATCCACGAAGTGGCACCTGTAAAAGTACTGGCATCTGTACGCAGAATTTCAATAGCCTTTTTCGCCATTAGCCTTGGAGAAATTAGACCAAATCTCAAATAAGGGGACATTTGAGAAGTCGCAGTCATATCTAATCTATCTTTATATGAATTGTAATTAGATAACATCGAACCCGATTCAGCATTGGAAAAAAATAACGAAAGTCGTCGATTCGCTTCTATTTCAGACGCAGGAAAATTTTTGTTCAATCGAGTTGGAAAGCTACCAAGCAGTGAACTCTCACCAGAATTTGTAAATCTTCCTATATTCAATGATTCGTCAGCCTTAGTGATTTCAATCAGTGCTTTGGGCATCCATGCACGATAGTATGGAGAAAATATTTTGTAAGAGTTACCACTCCCAGCTAGTACTTCATCAGGGTTAGTGATAGACAATCCAGGAGTCATAGTTAGTGGGAGTATTTTCGCAACTTCAGCATCTCGTGATCTTGAGTAAGAGCCTGGATCGTATTGAGCAAGTACTTCATCCGCTCCTGAGCTAGCTAAAATTCTAGGTAAAAGCTCAATGGGGTTCCCGTAATGTACGGATAATTGACCTCCGCAGCTCTCAATACTATTGCTCAATGAGCGTAATGAATTAAGCATAAAATCTAATCTGGGGTTATCTTCAGGATAATTATTAAGTATTTTTGGATCGAGCACGAAAACAGGATGAACAACTAATCCTTTTTTCTTTGCAAGTAGCAACGCTGGATTGTCAGTCAATCTCATATCACGCCGGATCCACCAAATTGCTTTAGAGGTAGATCTATTCATTCTTATTACTAAAAAATGTATTGATTTTTTTTCGGTTCGCTGCAAACAAGCGGTAAAAAGGTATCAAGCACAAATATAAAGGCCACACTGACATAATACGTGCACTCAATCCAATCAAGCCTTTAGTTTGCCCTATTGCAATGAGCACAGCCCTAGTGCCTACAATTTCTTTCCCTCCTGTGTCTATAAACCCAAGTCCATTAGAGAATCTGGCGTTTTCGCCCGATCCTTCAAACTCCAATTGCCCATGCTCATCTCTTGATTCAAGCCAATCTTTGAAATTACTGCATATACGGCAATCGTCGTCGTAAATTACTTTAGATTTACTAAATCCCATGCTATATCTTTACTAATTCACGAACATTCAGGCATTTTTCTAGCCCCGCTGCAGCTTTATCTCCAGTCCGATTAAAAATTAGCTGCATTAGAGGTGAAAGTAATTTCCAAAAACCAGAAAAATTCAACTCTGCTTGGTATTGGACAACAGTACCCCCATTATTTTCCCGAAATTTCATAACATCACGTGCTACAAAATTAGGTGCTAAAGCCATGAGCTCAATCTCACGAGAAGCAACAAGTTTTACAATTTCATACCGCAAAGGAACTTTGCTGACTCCAAATTTCGCAATGACTTCGTAAGAGGATCCTATTTCGGCAGAGGACCCGACAATTTGGTTGGCTTCAATAACGTTTGGATCCCATTGAGTAACACTGCAGAAATTTGATAAGTATTCAAAGACATCTGCAAGATCGTGCTTCGATTGAATCGTCGCTTCGTATTTAACCATTTGATCTCCTCTTCGTAATTTTCGCTATTAGGAATCTCTTCAAGGATTCTGGCAAAAGCCTTATTATTTTTAAAGGCACTGTAAGTTTCCATGGAAAATGGATTTCTTTAGATCCTCCTTCAATTCCTGTAATAATTGCTTTGGTCGAATCAGCTACCGAACCTAAAAACGGCATATAAAAATCGTTTTTCTCTGTTAGTGGAGTGTCAATAAACCCTGGGTTTACCTCAATTACTTCGATCTTCGTATGAACTAGGTCAATTCGAAGTGATTGCAGAAAATACATTACCGCTGCTTTGCTTGATCCATACGCTTCAGCACGCGGAAGAGGGGTATAACCAGAAGCGCTTGAAATACCAACTATAGCACCACTATTCCGCTTCATCATTCCAGGTAAAACAATCGAAACAGCCTTGGCTAATCCCAGGAAGTTGACCCTTACTTGGTAATCAAATTGCTTTGAATCCCATTGAGGTATATCAATCGGCTTCCAACTACCTGCACTATAAATTAGAACATCTATAGGATCCTGTAACTCTGGAAAAAGATCGGGCCATTCTTCATCTGACACATCTAGTTTTAGCGGCTCTATTCCATTCAACCTCAGTCTTTCTAATGCATCGTCGGATCTTCCACTACCAATGACAATTGCTCCTGCTTCAGAAAGCTCTTCAGCAAGACCTAAGCCTATGCCACTAGTGGCCCCAATTATCCAAACTCTTTTACCTCTCCAATACGATTTTTTAGCGTGCCACATGGTCATTATCTCTTTCTTCTTGCTGAGGCTCCAGATAGGGTAGGCCTTTTAGTTTTAATTTCAGTGCCTGCAGATATATAGCGGCTACTGTTCTCCATGGGATAATCGGATGTGTGAACAATGATGCAGCCAAGTTACGGTCATTCAATGGAAAGGCTTTGAGTTCAAGTGAAGCTTGAAAAAGTAAGCCATTTGAATCATATTCATCAAAATTTAGCTTTATGAATTTCTCTTCATCTACGATTGAGAATTCATACCAGCAATCCATTGAGAGAAACGGAGAAACATAAAATTTTTTATCAAATCGAGCTCTTTCTGTTCCATCTGAAACGATGGAATGAAGATCATATAAATGACGCTGACCAATCCGATTATGAACTTCAGCAACCACCGTAGTATCCCGTATGTCCTCATCTAACCCTATATAGAATGAGACTGGATTAAAAACGTAACCATAAGCGCTAGGTTGTGTAATCAAACGTAAATTATTGGGAGTTTTTCCTTTGCTGCGCATATGCCAATACATTGATTTAGTTAACCCCATATTGTCATGTGAGAAGTGGTCTTTATCATTCACCGCGTACGCATTAAATTTATTTCGACTTAATAAGCGTAACTGATATTGCAGGGTATCTAATTCATCGCAATCGAGATCTAGATATAGGACTTTTTTTCGAAATTCGTTGACAACAGGTCGGTGTCGTTTGTGCCAAAGTACCCCTTTCAATAATTTAGACTTCAATGGACTTGCTCCAATTAATTAAAGAGTTAGCCGCAAATAAGCCTGACTGAAACCCATCCTCGTGAAAACCATGGCCTAAATACGCGCCTGCAAAAAAAGTCGGACTATGGGAAGCATTAAGCGCTTGAATAATAGATTGGGACTTTAGGCTATTTTTTGAGTACATTGGATGAGACTGCTTAAACTCAGATAATACAGCATCATCATTAATCTGATCGCCCATATTCAAAGACACAAAATAATTTCTTGCCGAATCTAGTCTCTGCAATCTGTTCAAATGGTACGTCACTTGAGAAGTTTCTGGTCTAGAGGCACACTCATCAGTTCTATAATTCCAAGAGCACCAGGCTCTGGGTCTTTTGGGCATCACCGAATCATCAGTATGCAAATATACATTGCTCTCACTATATTTAATTCCGCCCAAAGCTTTAAATTCAAGTTCAGATGGATCAGAAAGCAAGGAAAGGCTCTGGTCCGAATGAGTTGCCAAAATCACTGCATCAAATTGTAGTGGAGCACGTTTCTTAAAACTTAGCGTCACTTTAGACGCATCACGGTTTATGCCTGTAACTGTTGTATTTAAATGTACTCCATATGGAAGGCGAGACACTAATGAATCGACATAATTTTGCGATCCGCCTTTTATTGTTTGCCATACTCGTCGTTCAGTGAAACTGAGCATGCAATGGTTATCCATAAACCCAAAAAGATACTTTGCAGGAAAAGAACCTACTTTAGCCGCTGGAGTAGTCCAGACAGACGCAACCAACGGAATCACCAAGTGGCGAACCAGCTCATCGCTATATCCCCCTTTGAGCAGAAATTGGTCCAAACTAATTTCATCATCGCCATCTAAAAGCAAGGATCGAGCGTCCGTATAAAACTTACGCATCTGAAACGGAATAGTAATCCATGAGGGTCTGAATATTGCTGAAGGCTGCGCTAACATGCTCTGTAGTCCTCTGTTCCCGTATTCAAAGTCACATTTTGAACAAGTTACCCCAAAGGACATATCACTGTCTTGTTGCTCTACTTCAAGTTCCTCAATAAGCCCAGTAAAACCAGGATAGTTGGTATTGTTGTAAACCATAAAGCCAGTATCTAAGTGCAACTGAGAGTTGGGTTCCTCAACAGAGAACGTTCGGGCATGGCCACCTGCTTGATCTTCTGACTCATATACATGCACATCATGCAGGGCTCGAAGATAGTAGGCAGCAGTTAATCCACTAATTCCAGATCCTACGACTGCAACTCTCATTAATCGAAAATACCCTTCATTGTTTCAGCGCGATAGTTAAAGATTTTTTGCAAATCGCGTCTGACATAAAAAAAGTTCAAGATTGGAGCCAGAGGTCCGCCAGGAACCTTATACCAGATTTTATCTGTAACTAATGTACCAGCGCCATTTTCTTCGAATTTATGCTCATGTCTCCAATATTTATAAGGCCCTTTAGTTTGTTCGTCTGTAAAACCAAAAGGGGGATTCCAATCCATGATAGTACTTGTCCATTTCACAGGAATTCCACGAAGCTTAAGCCTATAACTAATTCTTGTGCCTTCCTCCATTTTGATAGGAGGTGAAGTAACAATAGAGAATTTTAGAAACTCTGGTGTTATCCGCTCTAAATTGTATGGCTCAGCAAAAAAATCGAATACATCTTGAAGCGGTGATTTGAATTCCTGTGTGCGCTCTAACATAAAATAAGTCATCTGCCACCATATCTCAATCTCGTATTTTGACAGGGACGCGCTCTAATTGAGCGCGTTCCTCATCATGTTGCTGAATTTGCTTCATAGTAATTATTCCACCAATCATAGACATCGTGAAAACTACAAGCCCAATGCTGAAAATTGTTAACTGGAGTGTGATGTCACCAATCATTTCGTTCTCCTTCGAACAAGTGTTCCAAATGCGAGTATTGAAGGGACCCATGTAGCAACAAATAGCCCTGTCATCTGATCGACAAAGAACCAAATTGCAACTGAAAGCAAAAACGAGGCGAACGCTGCAAGCAGCCATAGGGTCAACGGCCAATCCAACCATTTACTAGAGTCTGTATCCATTGTTTACTCCTTCACGCAGCCTTCTTAGTTTTTTGTGCACTGCGAGTTGTTTTCCTACGCGACGATCTACGACGTCGCTTTTCTACTTGATGCCCACATTGAATACATTCTTTGTATTCCCCCCAGATATCAGAAACGTCCGTCTGATCGCCGGAGCATCGGGGGCAGGATCGAAGATAAAACTGTGCTTTTGTGTTGTGCATATTCAACATCCTGTAATGTAATGTTAGTAATATCTTACATACTTGCAGATTTGTCAACTATATGCAGATAATTAGTAAATAAATTGGTAAAAGGTCGACATGAACCAAGATTACAGTCCGCTCCACGCAGCTTGCCAAAGCTATCTTGATGCCATCCTGGCAGGAGACAAGAATCTCGCTCATCAGGTTATTTTGGGGGAGCTTCAGTCTGGGACGATGCCTATGGATGCGTATTTGCATATTCTTGTTCCTGCGCAGCGTAGGATCGGCGAATTGTGGCTAAATGGTGATTTGAGTATTGCCAACGAGCATATGGCAACTGAAATTACTACTCTGGAAATGGAATTACTCCGTGGAATTGCAAATAGGAAACCTAGTATTAATCGAAAAGTATTGGTTGCCACTGCCCCAGGTGAACGCCATTCCCTCGGTGCTCGAATAGTTTCTGATTTTTTGTACATTAATGGATGGGATGTAGATTTTTTGGGAACAGATATACCAGCTGACGAACTTGGTATATTTGCAAAAGAGCGAAAACCCGATGTAATCGCGCTTTCCATTGTACTTTCAGAAAATATAAACGGTGCCAAGGAAGCCATTACAATGGTCAAACAGTATGCTCCAGCAATCCCAATTATGATTGGTGGGCCAGGAGTTAATGGGGAAGATCAAGCAAAGGAGCTTGGTGCAGATGGCTTTGCAGCAGATGCATCTGCCGCAGTTCGCACTGCAAGGGATCTTGCAGGAATAGGCCAAACCGAAAGCCTTGAGCAAGCTTTAGCCGAGCTCGGAAGCCGCATTCAGGCTGCTAGGCGTGCAGTTAATTGGAACCAACAAAACTTGGCAGAATCAGCAGGTATGGATCGGACATATATAAGCGCTTTAGAAAACGGCAAACAAAATTTGACAATTAGCGCGCTACTAAAAATTGCTAACGCTCTTGATGTACCTGCAAGTAGCTTAATTCCGGATTAAAATGCTTTGGATTTTTATGATTGATCGCTATCATTACGATTGAGATTTGCAGGAGGCTCTATGGCACTAAAAGCGCAGAAAGCAAATATTAGCGATGAAGAATGGCAAGCGCGAGTAGATTTGGCTGCAGCGTACCGGCTCACAGACTATTTCGGCATGACGGATTTAGTTTATAACCATATTACTTCAAGAGTACCTGGCACCCACGATCAATTCCTTATCAATGAATTCGGGCTTGGTTACGATGAAATAACCGCATCAAATTTAGTGAAAATTGATATTGATGGGAATATTCTCGAAGAAGGAGAACATCGAATCAACATACCTGGTTACGTCATTCATTCTGCTGTTCACGCCGCAAGGCATGATGTGGTGACAGTGATGCATACTCACACCATATACGGCATGGCAGTATCTGCACTTGAGGATGGGTTTATTCCCTTACAACAGGACACCTATCAGTTTTATAACCGTGTGGCTTATCACGAGTTTGAAGGCCTCGCCTTTGACACTGATGAAAGGGAAAGGCTTGTGACAGACCTTGGTGACAAGGATGCCATGATTCTCAAGAATCACGGCCTCTTGACGGTTGGTAGATCAGTTGCAGAAGCTTGGACTTCAATGTGGCAATTAGAACGAGCTTGCCAGGTTCAAGTTCTTGCCCAATCTACGGGACGTGAAATACATCAGGCTCCCGAAGAGGCGATGGAAAAAACTGCGAGTATTTTCGACAAAAGAAATGGTGGCATCGAATGGCCATGGCTATTACGAAAAATTGACGCAAAGGATCCGTCCTACAAGAATTAATTCTATCCTCAATGCAATTGGAAATAATATCGGGATTCAGCAAATAATTACGAATCGTCAGTTCAATAACGCTTCATGTTTTTTCCGGCGAGCAAATCGCTTAATTCTTCGAACTATGGCTAGTAACACAATACTTAGACCTGTTGAACCGGCAATTGCACCCGCCTTGGCTATTGATCCAGTATTTTCCACGTATGGTATACCCGCGGTAATAATGTAAATTATTGCGGTAATAGCAAAGAAGGTTATAAGCCATTGCAATAAGTACGCTAGTTGAGCTAATCCAGTGTATATCCTATACATGGGCAAATCGTACCAAAAGTTCCTAGTAAAAACTAATCCTTCTTTCAAGTCTTTTTCCCTTTGTAAAGTCTCCCTCTATTTCCAATCGTTCTTTCTGCATCGAAAGACATTACAGGAACTCCATACCCACAACTTGTGCTTGTACTTTCAATATCGATAACAACCAATTGCCTCTCAGGTAATGCAATATTCTCAGCTACTTTATGATGAAGTAGCTCTGACAAATTCTCATCGTTCAAATCCCTTATAGAGGCACGTCCATATAACCGGACTACTGCAGCATTTTGTTGATCAAATGCGCAAACCATTATGGTGATAGGCCCACCTTTTAGTGAATGTCGAACCGTTTCATTTCCACTTCCAACATAATCAAGATAGGCAACCTGATTTGGATTTAATATTTGCAAGGGGACACCCCCTTTAGGGGAAAGATTAACCGGGCCTGCACCTAAATTGCTAAATCCTAAGCTTGGGTCTGCAGTGGCAACAAAGAAAAGCTTAGAGTCCTGGATCAACTTATCTTGTTCAGGTGTGATGTAATCGTAAAAATCAGCCATAGTTCCTCCCTGAAACTAAAAGATTATTGATTCCATAAATTTAGTGATATTTCAAGGGAACTTGATTCACTTTTTATTATTTATCGCATCTACAATCTTTTGATTTCTTTTTTCCGCTTTAGAGTTGTTTACGACAATAAATGCGTGGATTACACCAGGAACATAAAAACATAGCGTTAATATTGTATTAAATACGAAAGACCAGAAACCGCCTGATATTAGGGCCGCTAGCGGTGGTAGAAAAATACATAAAATAAACATCTATACTCCTTAATTTAGTAGACGAATTAATCAATTAATTCGTCCAGTGAGTAAACAATATCAGTATTGTTATGACTTGTATCCGATTCACCGTCTAGTGTTAGCGTTTAAGGTAATAATTTACTGATCTGCGAGTATATTTTCTGACCATATAGTCAATGATACGGTATTGCTGGTAACTGACCAGATCACGAACTCTCGTCCCAAAGATCTTTATTTCATACACACGCCAAGGGTAGTAATTAAGCTGCAAAGTTAGGTTGCAAATGCCCATTTGAGTCTTTTACCGTTGGTGGTTCTGGGCCATTTGGCTACTATTTACTCGTAAAACGACTGGCAGGAGTGGAAGGATTCGAACCCTCGGCCCTCGGTTTTGGAGACCGATGCTCTGCCAGCTGAGCTACACTCCTGCGTATTATCGATCAGCGTCGTTCATATGAAGGTAATTATACCAATTATTTAAATAAAATTCTCTTCCATATATAGTAGGCTAGGCCTAGAGAAAATTCCAAAATATATTTTACTTAAAGGTTTAATCCATGTCCCTTATAACAGAAAAAATGAATGCGACCATCGGAATTTACAGTGAGCCTGAGCAAACAGTAGTTGAACGAGGAGCAATTGAACGATTTGCAGCAGCTATTGGTGATGGGAATTTTTCTTTCCCTGATATCGCTCCGCCTACCTTTCTTAGGTCAGTAGGAAGGGCAATTCCCGATATTCCCAATCAGGAAAGTGTTCCAAGAGTGATTGATGGTGGAAGTGAATGGTCCTACGGTACCGTAATTCGCTCGGGGGACGTAATTACTTACAAGTCTAAAATAGAATCAATGACTGAACGAGAAGGTCGCATGGGACCCATGCTAATCATTATTTACATCACGGACTACATTAATCAAAATAATGAGTTTGTTGCATCACAACGTAATACATTAATTAGGATGCCAGCAGTATGAATAACATACCGTTCTTAGAAGACATTTCGGTCGGTGATGAAATACCGCCTCTGACTAAATCTGCGACAACCCGTCAATTGGTAATGTACGCAGGAGCATCTGGTGATTTTTATGAAATACACTACGATCAAGAGTTCGCAACAAAGCAAGATCTTCCAGGAGTGATCATTCACGGAGCTCTTAAAAGTGCATTCCTTGGACAGTTAATGACCGATTGGGTAGGCGCCGAAGGTAATTTAAAATCTCTTTCTGTCCGCTACCGCGATATGGATGGCCCAGGAGACTTACTCTCATGCAAAGGTGTTGTTACCTCAATTAACAAAGAAACAGCAACTGTTAGCTGTGACATCTGGATTGAGCGAGATGACGGAAGGAAGACAACTACAGGCGAGGCGACAGTGATACTGCCGTCAAAGGAATCTAATTCCTAGTCTTGAGCCAGTTTTCTCGTAAGATTTCCATTAATATAAAATCCCTGCCTGCACGGCGAACTGGTTCAACCTCTCTAAAGCCACAACCTGCAAAAGCCCGTCGAGCTCTCGCATTCCATGCAAGCGTGTGCAGATAGAGGCGTTTCATATTGTCCATCTTGAAGCACTCATTAATAAGTAATCCCACTGCCTCTCTCCCGTAACCAGATCCCCAGTAATTTCGATTACCCACCAAGATGCCAATCTCACATTGACCACCTATCGTATCGATATCGTAGATCATGCAGTTGCCAATGTGCTCTCCTTCTAGAGTATCAATCCCATATCGATGAACCCAAGGTGTAGGAAATTTGAGTTCATTTTCATAATCTCGTAAAAAATCTTTTAGCGACTGACGAATAGGCATGGCTGCATCCAATTCCGCAAGCTCTGGATTTGCCCTCCAGTTATGGTCATTTTCTCCATCTTCATAGCGTTTTTCGCGGATTAATACCTTTTCGCCTTTAGCAATAATGTCATTCATTATCATTCCTCAACACTAGTGCAGATACTGCTTTAGTAGCGATCTCTTGCTCAGATACATGAGTTAGCATTTCAGGGAATTTCCCCTTCCCTAGCCAATGAATTTCATCAAATTCATCATCATGGTAATCGGTAGACCCACCGGTAGCTTTCATGAGGAAAAAGTACACTCGTTTATGGAACATACGGTCAGATTTTTCAAAAAAATACTCAATAAACCCTAAATCCGATTCAATCTCTATTTCAAGGCCCGTTTCTTCCGAAACTTCCCTCAAGGCAGTTTCGGCTATCGACTCGCCTTCATGTGGAGTACCTTTAGGCAATGCCCATAAATTTGATGAGTAACGATGGCATACTGCAAACTGCCATTCGCTAGGTGCAATACGGTAAACTATGCCTCCCGCCGACACTGCTTCAATAGGCTCAGACTTCATCAATGTAATCCTCATGGGTGTTTAGCATTGAAAAATCAGATTCGTCTGACTCAAGTTCTTTCAATGCCTGCTCTGCTGCCTCGCTGATTGGAGCATCGCCGTTTTCTATGTAATTGTGTAAAAGCTTCTTAGCATTTACACCTCCAATACCACCAATAGCGTTCACAGCAGCGATCGCTACCTGTGAGTCAGAATCACTCACCGCATCGTGCAAAACAGGCAGGGCTTCTGGGTCTGCAATTTCGCGCGCAGCATTAGCAGCCTCATATCTTATAGCAGGCTCTTCGTTTTCAAGTTCATCCAAAATTACAGGCATCCATCGTGAATCGCATGTCCTGCCCATTGAATACAAGGCACTTTGTTTCATGTCTAAGCTTTCATTTGCGTAAGCCCAATGAATCCAGTTATTTATAGAATTCGTATTAGTCGCCGCTAACGCCTCTAGTGCTCTTCGCCTGACAGCCAAATCAATATTTTGGTCTTCTAAAATACAATTGAGGGATTCACAGAGTTTGTTGCCGTCCCTCTCTATCAACTTCCCAGCTACGTAAAGTTCGACAAAATGCGCTAGAGCAATTGCTGCTGCTGCACGAACATCCAAAGATTGATCTGCTTCTAATGTGTTAATTAAAGGAGCAATAGCATTACGATCAGTGGTTTCCCATAGGCCAGAAGCCGCAAGTATCCGTATATCGGGTTCACTGTCGGCTAGTGATGAGCAAAAAACTCCAAGGAAATCTAGCTCAATATTATCGTCAGACATTGCCACTAATGACGTTAATATCTTCCGCCGCCTAAGGGCAGGTATATCTGCAAAAACTTCAGCTATTTGTTCATTTTCTTCACGTGATAAGCCGCTCAACTGCCCCAGCATGCCCGGAGTTAAATCTAATTGCTCATTGGATAGATCCTTTGCTAGCGATTCAAAATCCATTTCAACCCTTACTAGAGATCGATACGCCTTCAATCATAATCGAAGGTGTATATAAACCGCCGCCAAGCCATCTACTATCACTACCAATCTCAATCAGCTGATTAAGCACTTTATATGTGTTGCCAGAAACCATTGTATCTTTGACGCGACCTACGATTTCACCATGTTCAATTTTATATCCAAGCAACACATTAGCATTGAAATCCCCACCCAAAACATTGCCTTGCCCTGCGCCTAACAAACGCTCGATTATTAATCCTTCGTCTAAAGAAGCGATCATCTCGTCCAAGCCAGTGTTGCCAGGGCCTACTTGCAATACTCCTGTTGAAGGCGACGGTAATGACCCTAAGCCACGTTCACCTGAACCAGTGCTGATGGTGCCTGCCTTGCCTGCAGTTTGTAGATCATAAAAAAAAGCCTGAGCAATACCATCTTCAATTAATGGTAATTTCTTTGAAATCACGCCTTCATCGTCACAAGGTCTGCTACCCGGTACGAACGGAAGAGTCGGATCATCCACTAAGTTAAATCTGCTATCTAAGATTTTCTCGCCTAATTTCCCAATCAGTGGAGATGTTCCCAATAAAACTGATTTCCCATTTAACCCTGCTAGTAAAGGAGACAATAGAATGCTGGATACTGCGGTAGGAAGTAATATCACGGGCAAAGACTCATTACCCACGGTTGCAGTTCTTGCAGCCCAGCGCAGTTGCCGTTCAATTGAATTCACTACAAAAGAAGAATCCATTAAAGGGGAAACGCTACTTTGTCCATCGAAAGTAAAGAGCATATCTTCACCTCTAATGACTGTCCCTTCAAAACCTAGCCCAAACCGCGTTCTAGGGTATTGAATCTGAGCCCCATTACTATTAATTAGAGTAATAGTTGAAGATGACTTGGAAACACTACCTTCGACTTGCACCTCATCTGATAGCGAACGTAAGTTTGCAATCGCGTTCTCACCCAATGCAACCATCTCTTCTAAAGTTGTTTGCTCTACCGTATTGTCATACCCACTAACGTCAGGATAATTCTGACGTTCCGGAAAATTAAATTGTGCTTCTGCTCCGAAAGGTGCTGTTTCCAATGCGGCCTCTACCAATCCAGCAATGTCGTCTAGATTAGAGGTAGAACTGAAGCCTATTCGTCCGTTTTTAATTATCCTTAGCGCAATCCCAGCAGCATCATTAGCATCAACTCCTTTGATAGCATTTGCCTCAAAATAGACTGGCGTTGATGATGCTTCCACGCAGAACACTTCTGCCTGGTCGGCAACATTTTGCGATAGTGCTAATACTTCCTCAGCTTTAGCAAAGGCGTCTTTTGAATGCACAATAATTAGACACCCCCAATCAAACAGTTTTGGATTCGTATATGAGGGCTTCCATTCGAGACAGGCAAAGGGCTTTGCCCTCCTTTACCACATCCTCCGCCCTCGTTCATGAGTAAATCATGCGCAATTCCATCAATATTATGAAGAGTAGTAAAAACATTACCCGAGAGCATTACAGGACGACATAGTTCCGCAATTTCACCATTACGGACTCGATACGTTTCACCTGCAGAGAAGGTAAACATTTCCATTGAGGTCATTCCGCCATACCAGTTTTTGACATATAAGCCATCTTTTACACCTGAAAATAAATCAGAGACGGTAGATTCACCTGGTACTATGAACGTGTTAGTCATACGAACAATAGGGGCAAAGCGGTAATTCAATGCTCTCGCATTACCAGTCGGTCTTTCTCCAAGTTTTGCAGCTGTTTCTCTAGAATGTAACCGACCGACCAAGATTCCTTCCTTAATCAGGTCAGTCTCTTGCCCCTGCACTCCCTCGTCATCGTACGCATAAGACCCACGTAAAGTTGGACTAGGAACAGTAGCTCCGTCTTTAACATTCAGGTGAACGCCGCCAAATCGTTTTCCTGGCTTCATTAATTCCTGCAGGCGTGGTTCTGCGTAAATATGATCTGCCTCTGAAAGATGTCCAAATGCTTCATGTATAACTACTCCTGCGAGGATTGCGTCTAAAATTACTGAGTACTCCCCTCCATTTACCTCCGGAGCGTTTA
>JAKUPZ010000015.1 GCA_022449765.1 Dehalococcoidia bacterium
AAATATTCCTTGGTTATGGGGATGATGGGTGGAGTTCTTATGGTTGGTGGTATGAATGGGATTAAAGATCGTATGGGCGATGGCCCTGGTATCCATTTTGCTCGTCTTGCACTAGTGGTAATGATTATTGGTATGGGTGGGAACATACTTGAAGCTGCATATATTATGATTGGGTCGGCTGCAGCAATTGCAGCGGCAGCAGGTGCTCTTTCAACAGGGCTTATCATGCTTGGCTTTGCTGTCATAGGAATTGCGTTTTTCCTTCAGAAAAACATCCACATTGCCTTGTCCTTGCTTTTTATCGCGGTGGGTTTGTGGGGTGCTGTAACTGCGACTATTTGGTACGAAACAAATAGCTTGATTTACGTAGCCTATATAGGCTCGATGATCGTTAGTCTCGCTCTTGGAGTATTAACCGTAAGATCGAAAGATTAAGTTTTTACTTTAGTGGAATTCAAACTGGCCAAGGTCTTATCATGACACTTGGCCAGTTTGTTTATACTGAAGCTAATGGAGGGGAAATGAGTGAATATATCCCAAGCCCTAGAGAGTGGGTTGCGGACCAAGTTGCTCTTTATGAAAGCAGTGGAGGGACAGAAGGCTTGACCCTTAGAGATACGGGTTTACCTGTGATAATTGTAACTAACAAAGGTAATAAGACAGGTGCCACGCGGAAAACACCTTTAATGCGCGTTATGGATGGAGATAATTATGTTTTAGTAGCTTCAATGGGCGGAGCTCCAAAACACCCAGTGTGGTATTACAACTTGAAGGCAGATCGTGATGTTGAAATACGAGATGAGACTCAAGTTTTTAATATGCGAGTAAGAGAAATCAAGGACGCTGAAGAGCGGGCACGTCTATGGGAAATTGCCGTTAATACATATCCTCCCTATGCGGACTATCAAAACAAGACTGAAAGGGTTATTCCCGTCTTTTTGGCTGAGCCAGTATCTTAGAAATGAGTGTCTTAAGGGCTATTCATGAAGAAAAATATGTCCGTCTAACGACCTTTACTCGCGATGGTCGTAAAAAGCATATCCCTGTCTGGATCGCATTAATTTCTGATAAATGCATTGGCTTCACTACCGTACAGAATTCATGGAAAGTGAAAAGAATTTTGCATACATCATCTGTCGAATTGATCGCCAGTGATTACAGTGGTAATCCGTTAAAAGACGCGAAGGCAGTTTTAGGGAATGCGCGAATTGTTGATGGGGAAGAGTATAGGGAAGTAGTAAAGGCAATAAGCTCGAAATACGGCTGGCAGTATAAGATGATTGCATTAGCTAATCGACTTAGGCATTTCTTTCGCAACGGCAACTTGTCCAGTGACTGTGCGATAATAGTTACTTTCGATAAGAGTTAATTGTTTCGCAGTTTTTTGAAGAGTAAATTAATGTTTGATTAATTGAGCGGTTGGAATAAGCAGACTATTTAAGAGGTGCAGGATGCTTAGTATCGAAGATAATGAACTGATGACTCGTGTAGGGCCGGGTACACCTATGGGTACGCTTATGCGACTGTACTGGATGCCTGCGGTATTATCCGCTGAAGTTGCAAAAGATGGAGTACCTCATCGTACTCGATTGCTTGGTGAAGACCTTCTTGTTTTCAGAGTGTCTTCAGGTAACGTTGGAGTTATTAGCCCTAGCTGCCCGCATCGTGGAGCATCATTGTATTTTGGGCGTAACGAAGAAGAAGGTTTGCGCTGCGTTTACCATGGCTGGAAATTTGACATTAATGGTGAATGTGTTGAGATGCCTTCTGAGCCGCCCGAATCAAATTTTAGCTCTAAAGTTCAACTTCCCCACTACATTGCTTCCGAACGAAATGGAGTGATCTGGATATATATGGGGCCTGACCAGGACAACCCTCCTGAATTGCCTCAGCTTGAATGGAATATGGTTCCGGAGTCCCAAGTTTATTTAAGCAAGCGTGTTGCTCAAAATAATTTTATGCAAACCATTGAAGGGGAAATTGATTCTTCACATTCAGGTTTTTTGCACCGTCAATTTGATAAGCCTTATCGAGGATCTTCATCTGGTATGCCCAGCATGAACGCGAACGACGTAGGTACCTTAGTTGGCGACCCCAAGGCGCAGATTTCTTTGCCTAATAGCCAACAGGGAATGGTTTATAAAATGCGTGACAAGCACCCGCGTTTTGAGACATTAGACACAGATTATGGAGTACTGATAGGTGCCAGAAGAAATGCTGAGGAAGATTCGTTCTATTGGCGCATAACCAATTTTTATATGCCGTTTCACACGATGATACCTCCCTATGGTGAGAACCCCGTGCTAAGTGGTCATTCATATATGCCTATGGATGATCACCACGTCCTTGCTTTGTGCTTTACCTACAATCCCAAAGAACCTTTGACTGAAGGGCAGCTTGATTATTTAAATTTTGGTCCAAGACCTGGACAGCAGGGTCTGCACCCTACAGTGGATGCATTTTTGCCTGCTCTTACAAAACCCGAAGGGGCTTGGTGGCCTAAGCACAATATAGAAAATGATTTCAATATTGATTGGGAAGCACAGAAAACTGATCGTTTTTCTGGTTTACCAGGCACATGGCCACAAGATTCGGGAATGCAGGAAACGATGGGTTTTATCTATGATCGTAGTCGCGAACATCTAGGGATCAGTGATACGGCGATTATCCGCACTCGAAAAAGATTGATTCAGGCTGCTAAAAATCTAAGAGACTACGGGATAACGCCATCTTCAGTAGATGATTCAGGTGTTTACTACACACGTTCAGCTGCGGTAGTTTTACCGCGAGCTATAGATTGGGTTGAAGGATCCCTCAGCTCAAGAGTGGCGAGCCCAGGTGTCAATCACGCAGCTGTGTAGTAGTTAATTGAGGACTGATTTTGTTAGTAAGGCCTAATTCATGGGCTATCAGTTCGTAAGACTTGATCCTGTCCTTCAGATAATAAGCAATCGTGACGATTCCTATATCTTGAGTTTCATAGGACTCTGAAACGTCATGTAAAGCTTTTGCGATTTGCGTTGGGTCACCGTCATAGTACCCAGCGGTATATTGATTAATATACTGCAAAGCTTCTTCGCTAAGCGCGGTATTGGAAGCTTCTTCTGGGGAAGATAAACCTTCGATACGTTGCCCTGTTTTAGCTTCTAGAAGGCGGCGAGCTCGGTTTAAGTTCCTGCTAGTAGCGATAAATTTTGCTTCTTCTTCTGTTGGTGCGCATACCACTTGCACCGTTACATTTACACGAGGTTCAGAGCAAAGATGTGAAGGCCTGAAATTTTTGCGATAAAGTTCTGTCACTGCAGGACCGTGCTTACCCGTGTTTCCAAAAAAATCTGCAAATGCAAAAGGTAGTCCTAGATAAGCTGCGAGATTCGCAGAGTAATCACTAGATCCTAAAAGCCATACTTCAGGTGAAGATTCTGGATCAGGACCAGGCTGTGCTTTGATGCTTGCGAAAGGGTGATCTGGCTGCAGGTTATTTTGTAAATAGCCGATTAGGTCAGCTACTTGCTGGGGGAATGTTTGAATGTCAACGGGTCGTTTCGGATATGCGAGTGCAAATATGGTGGCCTGGTCACTACCAGGAGCGCGCCCTATTCCTAAATCAACCCTACCTGGATAGAAGGACTCCAAAATTCGAAATTGTTCAGCAATTTTCAGAGAAGAATAATGAGAGAGCATCACCCCACCACTCCCCACTTTTATCTTTTCGGTGTTCGCTAGAATTTGGCCAATAAGGATTTCAGGGCTTGCTCCAGCGTATGTTCCTGTATTGTGATGCTCTGCAACCCAATAGCGCGAATAGCCTAAATTTTCGACCGCTTGCGCAAGCTTTACGGTATCTAGAAGGGCGCTCCTAGGTGTGTCGTTTCTGCGTATAGGCGATTGATCAGTAACGCTGAGAATCAGATTATTTTTCACCAGTTAACACATTCCTATTGGTGTTGGCGCAGATCACTTGATGGTCGAAACGCAGAATCAAGTATTTCTTTATGGTATTGCCCTATTTCACCGGCGGTCGCATATCGATATAGGACTGCACGGTATGTTGAGCTAAGTGTCGAGCCTATGGCAGCGACAGTCATGCCTGACAGAATACCTAGCAGAATGAGTAAAGCCCCAAGTAAGAAACTTGCGTCAATTGCAAAAACACCTAATGCGATTGGTCCTGCCCCTGTCAGAAGCACAGCAATAAAAACTAAGAGTCCAATGCCTTGGTTACCAATAATTGCGCTACCCCAGCGTTCCTTAATTATTTTTCCTGATTGTTTGATCGCACTAATACCTGTTTTGTTTTCGGCAACTATGACGGGAATTACAAAGAAAACAAGTAGATTCCAGCTAGCACCGAGAATCATCACTATTATGGAAGCACCTATGCCGCTACCACGTCTTCGAGCACCTTCTTCAATAGCTTTAATTATTAGTCCGACTGTTGCTGCAATTAAAGTCCACACTAGTATTGCGAAAAGGCGATGGTTTGCTTGGTTAATAGCGAATCGAATAGAAGGGTCGTAGCCATCCATACGGTGCATTACCGCGGAAACTAATGCAACTTGGAAATAGATTTGTGAGAAGTAACAGAGAAAATAGATCAAAGCTATAAGAAATATCCCCCCCGACGTAATCGATTCCGAGCCTTCTTCAGCGACAATCATATTGCTGCTGAATCCTATCCCCGTGAATATTACGATTATCAATCCTACGGAAAAGAATGAAGCGACAGTAAGCCAAATTAATTCGGGGTCTTGCCGCAAAACGCTCCAGCTCTCTTTGAATAATTTAAAACTTCTGCTAAATGAACCAAACATTTTGCACCTATATTAATGAGACTAAATTGCACTCTTATTCCAAGTTTACTGTAACGCTCTTTCGCTGAGTAAAGCTATCTAACATGCCTTCAAGAGAGAATTCCCTTCCAATTCCACTCATCTTATACCCACCGTAGGAATGTCCTGGCAATTGCCCTAATCCTCTGTTTACTTGAACCCAACCAGATTCAATCTTATGAGCCGCATTGAGAGCTTGTTTAATATTTTTGCACCAGACATAGGCTGCCAATCCATAATGACTGTCGTTTGCCATGCGGATTACATCTTCTTCATCTGACCAAGGCACTACGACAAGCACAGGGCCAAAGATTTCCTCACGTGCAACTCGCCAATCATTATTAGCACGCGTTATCACCGTAGGAGTAACATAATAGCCTTCTGCAAGCGGACCATGTGAGGGAGGCATCCCCCCAAGTACTATTTCTGAGCCTTCTTGCCCCAATCCATCCTCAATATAACTGCATACCCGATTGAATTGCTTTTCATTGATTATTGATCCCATATGAGTTGCTTCATCAAGTGGGTTTCCGACTTTTAATCCCTTGAGCTTATCCACTAACTTACCTAGAAAGTCATCATGAATGCTTTCATGTAAGAAAAGACGCGACCCCGCTGTGCATGATTGCCCTTGACGGGTGAAACGCATTCCGGATATGACTCCCTGCACAACACTATCTTCATTGGAGTCAGGGTACACGACAACAGGGCTTTTACCTCCAAGCTCAAGAGAGACCGGAACAATTCTGTCTGCCGCTGCATGCATAATTAATTTCCCGACGTCAGTTGATCCTGTGAACGAAAGCTTTCTTACTAATGGGTGAGCTGCTAGTGCTGCGCCGGCCTCTTCACCATAGCCAGTGAGAACATTCAAAACACCTGCAGGCAAAAAATTGTTACAAATTTCGGACATTTTGAGAACTGCAAGAGGTGCATCTTCCGCAGCCTTGAGGACTAAAGTGTTTCCGGCAGTAATTGCCATGGCGATTTTCAATGCGCCTAATAGAACTGGTGAATTCCAGGGAATAATTCCGCCAACAACGCCAATGGGTTCACGTCTGTTGTAGACAAGGAGATTTTCCCCTAGGGGAATTGTCTCTCCTTTAAGCTCGTTTGCAACTCCTCCAAAATAACGGAAAACCTCGGCGGTAGTGTTAGCTTCAGGTCTTGATTGCGGTGCTAATGCATTACCGGTTTCTGTAGAAATCAGAATAGCTATTTCCTCAGCAGCAGATTCCAGAGCATCTGCAATGCGAAGCATAATACGTCCTCTTTCACGAGGAGCTACTTTCCTCCAACTCTGGAAGGCGTCCTGTGCGACATGAACCGCATGGTCTACATCTTCTTGATATGACCTTGGCACTAAGGCAAGTGGGAGCCCACGGAAAGCAGGGTTTCCCACCACGATGGTGTCACCTGCTTTAGCAAGAATTTCTTCGCCTCCAACATGCATTGGTACAAGCTTAAGCTCTTCAGTTTGGGTAGCCATACTAATCTCCGTTACTCGTGTTTATGTGTTTCTAATAATTTTGCGACCGCAGAAAAATCTAACCTACCGAAGCCCTGTCTACTAGTAGCGCCATATTGTTCGTGAGCTATAGCAGTAAGTGCGAGGGGCAATTTTTCCTGACTTGCAGCGGATAGTGCTAATCCTAGATCTTTATACATGAGATCAGTCATGAATCCAGGAGCGAACCCGTTATTTACCGGGCTATCTTCAATGACATCCGGAGCTGGGCATCGCGTTTGAAGCGTCCAGCAATTTCCTGATGCCTTCGACATCACTTCGAAAAGTATTTTTGGGTCAGCACCTTTAGATATGCCAAGTGCAAATGCCTCTGTCACTGCAACCATTGAAACCCCAGCAACAAGATTATTAGCAAGCTTGACGGTCTCTCCCATTCCTATATCGCCACAGTGGATAATATTTGTCCCCATGCAGCTCAATAATGAATGATGCTCATCTAGAACGTCTTTACTCCCACCAACCATAATTGTCAGCGTTCCCGCAGTTGCCCAGGCAGATGAACCGCTTACAGGCGCATCGAGCATTTTGCCACCAGCCTCTGTTACTCCCTGTGCAATCTGGCGCGTAGTGTCAGGATCGATAGTACTCATGTCGATGATCGTGGCTCCATTTTTCAGCCCTGATATGTAGCCATCGGGTCCGAATGCTGCAGCTAAAGAATGCTGCGACGCTGGGAGCATTGAAACAATCACTTCAGAATTCTCAGCAACATTTTTGGCACTGGTTTCTGCTTTAGCTCCCTCTGCCACTAAAGATTCCACTGCACTTCCGTCGACATCAAAAACGGTAAGTTGATAACCCGCTTTTAGCAGGTTTAAAGCCATAGGCTTTCCCATAGTACCTAACCCAACAAACCCGACATTCTGAGTCATTTCATTATTCTCCATCCATTAATCTTCGCTTCGGACTATAGCTGTTGTGAGTGATGCGGGAAAGACTTCGCTTCCGTGTATGCAGCTTTAAGATGCACAGGTTGGCCATGCTCGGTGTTTAGGTAGGCCCTCCGCCAGTCTTCTTGGCGAAGATCTATTTCACTTTCACTTATTAGCCCTTTAGTAATACATAGGCGTTCTAGTGCCCGTAGCCAGTGCACGTAATAATTTTCTCTTATGTTTGGATCTGCTGATAAATTGGCATGCTTTATTTCTTCAGCTAGCGTTGTTGCCCATTCCTGCCAAGTGAAATGCTTTTCAGAGGAAAGTTGAACAGCAAGTGCAAAAGCCGAAGCTTCCCAAGGCTCAGAAAAGACAGGACCTGAATCATCTCTAGGTATCAGTGCTAACTCATCTATGTCGGCCATCGCTACTTGCTTATTAGATAGATTTTTCAAGGTAATCTTCCCATAAATCTACGTAGACGGCTGTATTAGATGCACCATCTGCCCCCCATAGTTCGGATGCTTCAAAACGTACGCTATAAAGATGATGGCCTTCGTCAACGCCCTTAACGCTTAAATCAGGGAAAACCTGCGCTCCGTAGTGTTCATGGACTACCCCTGAATGCCCTCTCACATACCTTGGTTCACGGGTATGCGATGTAGGATGCTGGTTTATTGCTCTCACGGCATCACCTACTTTGAATTTTGGAATCGCGTCTGTATCCCGGAAGTAGCTCATTCTTACCAATGGCGTATTTTTTACATCAGACGGTAGCAGGACACGTTCGCGTAATTCTTTTGGTGCAGGTCCCTTGGCAATACCTTCTAATAATTCCTCCATAGTCACCAAGCCAGATTCGAACAACTGAGTCTCTAAACCTGCGAGCCAATTTTCATAATAAGAATTACGTAGGTAGTCTACTGGGTGAAGCCTTTCTCTAGCATGCCGTGACATATCTATATTCCATAGACCAAATAAACCTAACATTCGGACTAATGCGTAAACTCTTCCCTCCCACCAATTGTGGAAAATTGGCTCAATATCTTCTGGTTCAGGATGAATGGACCCAAACCCTTCGCTTCCCCCTAAATCATGTACGCTATTCATGGATCAACTCTTCAGTCTGCAAATTTACCTTCTCAACCCCTATCATTGAATTCCTTGAGACAAGACTAATTAATTTTTCTTCAGGCCAATCCTCTGTTCCTTCCGGTCTCTGGGGCAAAACCAGGAATCTCATTTCAGAGGTGGAATCCCAAACACGAATTTCTACGTTTTCAGGAATATTAGTGCCGAATTGCGCTAGCACCCCTCGAGGGTCTGCTACAGCACGTGACCGATAAGGCGCCGATTTATACCATACTGGAGGTAAACCAAGAATTGGCCATGGGTAACATGAACACAGAGTACACACAACTAAATTATGTACTTGATCAGTGTTTTCCAAGATTCGAATCTGCTCACCTTGTGCTCCAATTTCTGCAAATCCAGAGAGAGCAGAGTGAGGGTCATTAATAAGATCTGCCTTGAATTGAGGATCAACCCATGCCTTGGCAACAATTGCCTTACCAACAGATGGGCCAATTTTGGTTTCATAGGTATCAATGATCATGTCAATAGTCTCTGACTTGGCCAAACCTTTTTCGACAAGCAAAGATTCGATTGATTTGACACGTAGCTCGGTGGAAGAAGGTGGCTCAGTGTGTTCATGATGATGTTCTGACATATTCATTCTCTCACTTTCCTACTAAGGACCTGATTTTTTTTAGGTCAATGGGATCACTACCTCGGTATACCACAATAGCATCATCAAATCCTATATTTTTTAATTTTTCGAGTCGCTCAGACGCAATTTCAGGCTCACACATTAAGTGGAATGAATTATCTGAATCTTGGAGAGGCTCTGACCGACTATCAAAAGCTAACGAAATGTTAGTAACTATAGCTCGTTTTCCTCCCGCCTCTTTATATTGTTTGATGCCATTTTTTAACGTATCAAATCCTGAAAAATAGGCTGATGCTATCCAACCATCGTAATTGCCTGCTGCTGAGTTAATCCATTTAGGTCCAGCCCAACTACCTATCACAATTGAAGGTCCCCCCAAGGTTACAGATGCTGGACAAAGATCGATGCCGTTGACCTCTTCACCACGCCAAAGCTTTTTCATAATTTCAAGTCCATCTCTAAGCAAGCTCATCCGTTCATTAAAATTTTTACCAACTGCCTCAAAGTCTATGCGGGTAGAGCCTGAACCAACTCCAAGAGTAAGCCTGCCCTCGCAAATTAAATGCGCGGTGAGAACACGATTCGCTAATTCATATGGATTACGTATCGGTATCTGGAGAATACCAATTCCAACTTCGATATGGCGTGTGGCGGCAGCTGCGACAGAAGCTCCTATCAAAGGATCAAAAGAGAGTCTTTTTCGACCTAAAGAATCAAAAAACCAAACACTGTCGAATCCATGGGTTTCAGCAAGTGAAGCACCTTTGGAAAAAACATCATTGGTAGGTTCGGTATCAAAATCTAACGGAAGTGCTATTCCCAATCGCATATTATCTCCGACCAAACACTGGCCATTCTCGCACTAATTTCCCTTTACCTTCAATTCTAAATTCATGCCCAAGTTTTGATACGATTGCCCAAAGCATGGCTGGATTACTAGAGATAACTGGTATTGAAAATTCGGCTTCCATTTCATCTATTACTTGTAATGGACTTAGAACAGCTCCTTGGAAATATAAGGCGTCAATCCTACTAGATTTAGCCACTGCTTTTTTGGTTATTTCATATACAATTTCATGGTTCAAATCTATTGCGTCTTGTTCGCTTGAGAACCCAAGATCTGCTAATTCGAATTCTATTCCTGTTTCTGCTTCAGATAAATGCTTCGTTATTAGAGAGTTCATATGTGAATCAAAAGGCGTTAGAAGTAAAACTTTTCTGGCATTATAGGCATTAAGAGCGGAGCACCCTGCCTCCAATGCTGTCACAAAAGGAATTTCCAATACGCTAGATAAACGATCTCGTAATCCTTGATTTTGAACTTCAACGGGTGCACCAGGAATGATAATTCCCTGCCAATTGCTTTGCGCAGTTAACGTCACCGCTCTATTAATTATGGCGTCAGCTCTTGCTGCAAAATCAGTTAATGAAGATTGCATTACTCCTAGTTCTTGCATGTCTAAATTGATCCCTTCTGGGATCATTGCTGCAAATTCGTCATAATGAGATCTACCGGTGCCTGGCTTTAAGAATCCTATTTTGAGATCTGTCGATATTGGCATAGCTATAAACCTTATCCAAAATTTGAATTTGGGAGTATGGTATGCCATAACCGGCATTAAGGGGTGAAATATGTCTGTAGAGCGAGAAAATATTGGGGAAATGGAAGTAATACGTTACGAAACACCTGATTTGGGAAGCTTGCCTAAATCGAATACGCAATTAGTTAACAGCGGAATCTTGGGAGTTGCTATCCAAGTGGTCAGTAAGGACGGGGGTGAGACCAACTTACATGCACATTCTGGCCAAGATGCAGTTTGGTTTGTCCTTTCAGGCAAAGCTCGATTTTACGGCAAGGACGGAAAGTCAGTTGACCTAGGCCCTAAGGATGCTTTATTCATACCTAAAGGCGTGGGCTATTGGTTTGAGTCTATTAGCGAAGAGCCTTTAGAAATAATGCGGAATTTTTCTACAGATCCTAATATGAAAAACCAGCGAATTAATTTTGAGGCCTTACGTGACCGACAACAGGATGGACGTCACGCAGATAGCGTTTACGCTAACGGCTGATTTTACCCTTATATTTCTATTATTCGTCCATTGAGGTACCTAAATTGAGTTATGCGTTTCAAGATTTATTGCCAGGTAATCACTGCTGGGGTTGCGGCCCAGAGGTTGAAGATGGCTTGAAAATTAGAAGTTTTTGGGATGGGGATAAAGCTACATGCACTTGGACCCCTAGGCTTGAATTTGCTGCAGGTCCAAAGCATATAGTTTACGGCGGGACTATAGCTAGCGTGATTGATTGCCATAGTATATTTACTGCAATTGCTGAAACTTACAAAAAAGAAGGTCGAGAGGTTGGTGAGGGTGACATAATTTGGTACGTTACTGCGTCACTAAAAATCACTTACAAAAAGCCTACACCTATTGACCAGCCTCTTACGATGACAGCGAACGTTACGGAGCTGGGGGAAAGAAAAGCCTTGATTCATTGTTCGTTAGTTTCAGGAGGTATTGAAACAGCTACTGGTGAAATGGTTGCAGTACGAGTATCTAATGACTGGTACTATGCCGATTCAAAGGAATGAAATGTCGGAAAAGATAATTATTACAGGGTTAGTAAATAAGCCTAAAGAATTTGGCTATTCTGATTTAGCTTTGCTGCCGGACCAGATAAAAGATGTTTCAACGCTTGCAGCTGGTAGGGAAGGGGTAGGCGTGAAATTGTCTGCAATTATGGCCGTCGTGGAGCCAAAAAAAGATGTGCAGTACATTACTTTAGAAGCAGAAGGAGACTTTGCTGCAAGTATTCCTCTTGATGCAGTCCTTGATCAGGCAATTGTCTGGTATGGCCTTGATGGAGGTCCCTTACCTGTAGAAAAAGGCGGGCCCATACGATTTTTAATACCTGATCCGGCAGCGTGTGGTACTGACGTAGTGGACCAGTGTGCCAATGTTAAATGGCTTAAAAGCATAGAGATGAGCGCTGAACGAGGGCGTGATATCAGACCAACTACCCTCAGGGCTCATGAGGAACTGCATGAGAAAGAAAAACGTGGCGAACAAAGCGGATTATGAGTAGGTTACCTGAAATTAATAGAGGAATGATCCCAGAGAAACTACGCTCAGCTTTTGATGAACTTATCGCTGATAGCGGAGGGAATGTTCCTATAGGCCCTGGTTCTGTAGCTGCAATAAGCCCTGAAATGGCGCTTAGGCGCAGACCTCTAAGTAATTATGTCAGGTGGGAATTGAGGTTTCCGCAGGTACTCCAGGAGCTTGCCATACTGGTGACTGCTAGATCTATGGACTGCGAGTATGTCTGGAGTGCACATGTTCAATTAGCGCTAGGTGGAGGCGCAAGCCAATCCCTTGTTGACGCGATTTATGATCAAAAAGCACTTCCTGCAGAGACTCCAGATGATTATCGAACAGTTATTGAATTTACACGTGCAATTGTATTGGAACATGCTGCTAAGGATGAGCTGTTTGATGCGGCGATGAAATTGTTAGGTATTCAAAATCTGATTGACTTGATGGCGCTTACTGGCCAGTACATTACCAATTCGCTTTTCATCAATTCTTTTGAACTTGAAATCCCTGAACCATATAAGCCTGAAATAAAATAAAATTATTTCTTAGTTTCGGTAACGGCAACAGTACTACTGGTTCGGCCTTTCCAAAAATCCTCATCAATTTTCGTATCAATAATTGCGTGATTTGAATCGCGAAATACGCCCATTGGATCATTTCCGTTTTGAACTTTTTCGATCTGCTCTTTAAGGATGCGGCGCAGCAATACTACACCTCGATCAGAGTAACTGAGATGCTCATTGGTCCTGTCTGCAATTTGGCCTTGAGTCTCCCATGCCATGTGATCTTGCGGGATAACATGCTGGAGAGTGAATTTGGCAAAAGGGTAAAGGGCTTCTGCAGGCTCCTTATATGCTTCCATATATTGAATAGGAGGATCGAATGCCTCGGCGGGTTCTGAGCCATCTTCCGTCAAAGTGAAATTGACGTGTATATGCATGGTATGCGTATCGTCTATAGGAGTGCGAAATTGAGTGCTCGGACCTTGGCGTAAAATTGTCGGGAAAAGCACTGGATGTTCGTCAACGACTCCATTTTTGTAAGTTCGTTTCTTCATTAACCCATAATCAGTTGAATAAAAATCAAATGTTTCTACATCGTCAGTAAACCCCCGAGTTGTGTTTACAGGGTTGCGACCCCTGCCAATATATTCTTGATGGAGTATTTGAAGATGCGCTGGATCCATTGAGTTTTCCATAGCCTGAAACCAATTGCAGTCTAGTTGGGGATGGACTCTTATTAACCTATTCCCATCTGGTCGGAACAATGTATCAAAGCGTGTCATAGGCGGTACCGGTTGCGGGCCTAAATATGCCCATACAAGATTCAAATAGACTTGAACCGGGTACGCAGTCTGTTTCACGGTATTTAAAATAGCATCGTTTTTCTCAGGCGGGGTCTCTAGAATATTTCCTGCACAGTCGTAGAGCCACCCGTGATAGGCGCATGAAATGCCTCGTTCTTCTACACGACCGTAAACTAGCGAAGCGTTTCTATGGGAGCATTTATCTGCCAGTAGGCCCCAATTCCCAGATTTGTCTTTGAAAATTACAAGATCTTCACCAAGGACTCTCACAAACTTGGTAGGGTTTTCTTCATTAATTTCAGTAGCAACGGATATAGGGTGCCAATACCTGCGCAGCAACTCCCCGCAGGGTGTTCCCGGGCCAACCTGCGTAAGTAGTTGATTTTCTTCTGAGGTTAACATTTAGCCCTCCGTTATTTTAAGGTTATAGGTTTATCCCATAAAACTTAGTTGCATTGGAACCGAGTATGTTATCTACAGTACTGGGCTTCAGCCCCCCGTCTTCTTTCATGATCCTGATTGCTTCTATTTCACTTGATTGATCCTGATGTCCATAGTCAGTCCCAATCAGAATGTGCCGATCGCTTACATAGTTAAGTACATCAGGCAAATTGTCATCAGTCTGTGCTGTGACCCAAATGTTATAAGCTCCAAGAACGTCCTCTTCCAGATCACGCCCTCTAGTTTCAAGGCGTCTCCTGAGATCATGAACTGCATAAGGTAACCATTGAGAACTTGCTTCAATGAACCCCCATCGTAGATTAGGGAATTTCTTAGGTGTACTCGTGGTTATTAATTGATGGAAGCTCGCTACTGACATTAGTCGTAAACCGCTGAAAGTGCCTCCAATACCATCCTTAGCCATAAGTCCCCGTATGTAAGAATTGGAATTACCAATATGTACAGTGATTGGTATATTTAGATTTGAAGCCTCTTCGTATATTGGGTAGAAATACTCATCAATCAGAAGCCTTTCGTCTTCAATAGAGCGCATAGTCACACCACATGCCCCATGGTTAGCTGACCAGCGGAGCTGGTCAATGGCTTCATCCATCGAGTCTAGGGGGAGTATGCAAGTCCATCGTAAACGTCCGTTAGATTCTTTCCAGATGTCTGCGAGCCACCTATTGTAGCTCTTAGCCAATGCCAACTGAGCCTCGGGGCTATCGCACATTCTGCCAATATAAAGAGTAGGGTAAAGGACTTGCACATCGATTCCGAGCTCGTCCATATGGGCAATTCTGCCAGGGATGTCTTCCATATATCGCTTAGCATCGTCAGTTACCATATTACGTTTTACTTTTTCTGAAATGCCCGCGGCAGCTACAGGGCCTCTTGCTCGCGCCCTAATTTCGCCATCAATTTTCCAATACTTAACACCGTCTCCATTCGGAGAATCTACGATCGTAGGACGGTATTTCTCATCTCCGGGATCCATGTAATCCCATGTCTGTTCAGTTTCCACAACATGTGCATCAGAATCGATTACTGGCATATAACCTCCGATACGTTACAGCTTATAAGATGAACCTAGCACCGCTAAGGTTCTCTGTCAAAAAGTTTGCGATCATTGCCTTTAAACTCATTGGGTAAAACGATTAGGGCTAAACTGATCAATCCCTATTTCGTGAGTACCAAACGCAATTAGATCAGCAAGTAATTTTGATATTCCAGGTCCCATCATGATTCCTTGCCTCCCCCCACCAGTAGCAATGTAAGCGCCTTGAATTTCTTGGAATTGACCTAAGATGATGCCATTATCAGGGGTTATGGGCCTGAGGCACGCCGTTTGTAATATTAATTCTGCATTTTCTAGGCAAGGTAGCATTCGTAGACTTGAGTCAATAATTTGATCGCGAGCGGCTATAGTAGTGCCTTCCTCAAATTCAGCATCTTCTTCTGTTGTGCCACACCAAACCAATTGATCTGATGGTTTTGTCATCGCATAATTTTTACCATGACCAATACTAAATTCGAAAGGCTTATCATCTGATCGAAGGCGGATAATTTGTCCTTTTAAAGGCTTGATCGGGATATTTACATTAAGCCATGATTGAGCGTTAATACTCCACGGGCCCATGGCAACAATAACGTTTTCACACGCTATAAAATCCTTGTCGGTTCTAACTCCTAATATTTTATGGTTCTCCTGAAGGATGGCCGTGACGTTTCCAGATTTTATAGTGGCCCCAAGCTTTTCGCTTGCTTGGGCAAGAGCTAGGGTTAGGCGATAAGGCTCTACGTCAAAGGAACCTTCAACATGCAGAGCTCCAATAGTTTCATCAGTTATGCGAGGCTCCAGCGCCTTAGCTTCGTATTCATTGAGCCAAGATACTTTGTAATTTTCTTGCTCTTTTTGCCAATTCGAATGTTTAGTTAAGTCATCTATGTCATTTTGTGACAGGGCCAATCGTAGTAAATCTCTTTTGCGAAATTGAAGGTCTATGCCTGTTTGGGTTTGCAATTCATCCACTAGAGAGGGGAATAGGCTCATACTATAGTCAATGATCGGTGTATTTATATTTGGGCCATTTGGGATACCGCCGGAAAGTCCTCCATAGGCGAAACCTGATGCATGACTGGCAATAGAATCGCGTTCTATGACAGTACTTTTCACCCCATTTTGGGCTAGAAAATATGCAATTCCGACTCCGGTAATTCCTCCACCGATGATAACCACATTAGAATTTTTATTAATGATGTAATTCTCCTACCCTGAAATTCTTACCGCTAAATTCCCACCGTCCACTGGCAAGTCTGCGCCAGTTATGAAATCAGCTTTATCAGAGGCCAAGAACAAAATTGCCTGTGCCTGATCACTTGGTTCACCCCACCTTCCTCGTGGTACGCTTTTCGGTTTTTCATTTGTGCTTCGTATGGGTTTTCCACCTACTGGCATTCCTGTTTGCGTTGGTGTAACCGAATTTACTCGAATGTTATGAGGTGCGAGCTCCACTGCGCACGCGCGTGTAAAGTTAAGGATGCCTGCTTTTGCCGATTGATAAGCGATTGCACCAGATTTGCCCCTATGCCCAGAAGTTGAGGCAATATTGACTATTGCTCCACCAGTCCCTTGACTGACCATTTGCTGTGCTACGTGCTGCGTACAGTTGAAAGTCCCTGCAAGGATTACGTCTACCACCTTACGAAAGGTCTCAATATTTTCTGTCAATAAACCTGGAGAACTGGTGATAGCGGCATTGTTGATTAAAATATCGATTCGCCCAAATGCATCTAAAGTTTTTGTAATCATGTTTGCCATGTCATCGGGCTTTGTAATGTCAGCCTGAATAGCAATGGCATTAAATCCTTTTTTCTCTAGTTCTTGCGCTGAATTAGCTGCAGATTCTGCATTGAGGTCCATACAGACTACACTTGCTCCCTCTGAAGCTAGCGTTGCTGCAATTTCCCTTCCTATATTCGGACCGGCTCCTGATACGATCGCAACCTTACCTTCTAGCATTTTGCCTCCTATGCTCCTGTCTACTATGATTTCAGGTATGCACCAAGTTATGGTGCCGTTGTAGGCTTGTCAAACGAGTCCATTTTTTAATACCAATGCATGGTGAATATTATGGTTGCAGGAAAATCCGTAATTGTGACAGGGGGAGCAAAAGGGATAGGGCGTTTTATTGCTCACTCATTTGCTGACCAGGGAGCCAATGTCGCGATAGCTGACATTGATGAGCAGCGCCTTTTACAAACGTCTGGCGAACTAGGGGAAAAAGGAGTCAAGTCATTGGCTATTCCCACAGATGTAACTAATGAAAGTTCGGTTCAAGCAATGACCGAGTATGTGTATGAAACTTTTGGGTCGATCGATATTCTTGTAAACGACGCTGCAGTAGTACCACATTTTATGTGGAAAGATAAGGAGCGCTGGCCTAAAGTCGAAGATATGGATACTTCATTTTTCTGGGATACTGTCCTAGGAGTTGCTCTTCGAGGGACATTTTTAGTTTCTAAGCATACTGTCCCCTATATGCGGGAAAAAAGAAGCGGGCACATAATAAATTTGCATGGCGGGGGAGGCGTGACTCCTCCGGGTGCTCTAGCCTATGCAACAGCCAAAGACTCTCTAATTACATTCACGAAGTTCCATGCTGAAGAGGTACGCGATTCCAACATATGTGTGGTGATCATTTCACCAGGTGCAGCCATTGCTACTGAGGATGCGCCTGAAGAGGCACGTAATCGTATGCCTGGACCTGACTATGTTGGCCCCAGATTTGTATTGTGCGCTGAAGCTAGCATGGAGATGTCAGGGAAATTGCTCGATTATGAAGATGGTGTACTGGTGGTAAAAGAATAAATGTTAGAAGTAACTTCCGAAGCTAAATTGCAGCTCAAAGTCGTTTCGCAAGCGCAAAAACTTGAGCCAGGGCAAATTTTACGCTTGGCTGTACCTCCAGTGTGGACAGGCCAAGGTGACTGGGGAATAGTAATAGACCAGAGGGGCGCCGCAGATATTGCCTACGCATTTGAAGGTAATACGGTTTTAATTATTGAAGAAGTAGTTGCGCATTCCTTAGCAAATTCAATTCTAGATTATAAAACAGAAGGTGTCCCGAATCCTCGTTTCACGCTTGATATTTACTAATTGTCAACGACTGCTATTACTTCTATTTGAACTTTCATCCCTCCTGGAGGAGGATCATACTTTGAAGTATGCCTAGCAGGTCTATCGTCAGGATCTGGGAAGAGTGATAACCAAGGCTCATTCAATGCCGGCCTATCTTTTAAATCAGACAAAAAGCAAGTTAGCCTCACTATGTCATCTGAAGTTGCCCCGGCATATTGTAAAAAAGTCAGCATATTTCGAAAACATTGCCGTGCTTGTTCATATACGTCGTCCGAGAGTTCACCGGTGTCTGCGTTAATGCCCTGTATAGCAGAGCTGTAAATTATATTTCCCACTCGGGCACCGTAGGGTATCGGAGCGTTGTGTTCGACCCCTGGAATGTGAATTGTTTGCCTCTTTCCCATAATCCCTCCTTATAGGTATTGTAGAGGGTATAACAAGATGGAATAATATGTTCATAAATGATTATGGGAATATTAAATTGACGTGAGCCTACACACGCGTTAGGGTAGCTCAATAAGTTTGATTGCACTTAATCAGCTAGTATGGATCACACGGATAATTATGTTAGGGAGGTCGTACGTCCATGAAGAATGTTCGAAGTATATTGCTATTTGCAGTTATGGCATTGACTCTAGGGATAGTAGTCGTAGCTTGTGGGGATGATCCCACACCTACGCCGAAACCGGCTGCGTCTGCTGCTGCTGCACCTACTGCAACACCAGTTCCGGCTCCTACGGCAACGCCAAAACCAGGTGTTACCCCAGCTCCTACAGCTACGCCAAAACCTGCACCTACATTTGATGCAGAAGGGTATTTTAAAGGCAAAACTATTCGTATGATGGTTGGCTACAACCCTGGTGGTGGTACTGACGCACAAGCAAGATTTATGTCCCGAGCTTGGCCGAAATACATACCTGGTAAGCCCCGCATCGTTGTTACGAATATGACTCCTGACGTAACTCAGCGTAATTTCGTTTGGAATTCAAAGCCTGATGGCTTGACCCTTTCAGTAGAGGCAACCGCAGGTATCTACGATATGAACATACCTAGTGCTGAGTTTGATATGCGAGAGGTTTCAATGATTGGTGTTACCTCAGGGAAAGACCAATTCTGGATGACCCTTGGAAGTACAGGATATGGCTGTTTAGAGACAGCGTTCAATTCGACAGGACCTACATTGACTGTTGGAACGTCTGCTCCTACCCCTGCTGATCTTGGTTCCGTTGTCGCAATCCCATGGATGGCAGACCAATTTAATATTCCTTTGGAAATTAAGAATGTTGCCGCCGCGGGATCCGCTGAGCAATACCTAATGCTAGAGAGAGGCGATGTTAATAGCTGGACTTCGTCAACAGTTTGGAATCAGCTACCTATTACACGACCAGGTTGGATCGAGAGTGGATTCTTAAAACCATTCGCAGACATGTCCTTCCCTGGTTTTGAACTTGGATCGAATGCTGAAGGTCCATATGATTGTGCCAAAGTAGAGAGCTTCTTTGATAAGGATGATCAATTACCAACTTGGTTGGCAATTACAGGTCCACGGACTTATGCATCTAAGAACATCATTGGCCCACCAAACATGGCTGAAGGCCCGCTGAAAGCCCTGCGAGACGCTTTGAGTGCAGCTATGGCTGACGAGGAATATGCTGCTGATCAAACACGATTTACAGGTATTCCAAATAACTTTACGCCTGGAGCACAGGCTCAAAAAGAATTGAGGGAAACTACACAAGCATTTATAGATAATGCTAGTAAGATTGATGACATATCTAAAGCCGCTTTTGAGAAATACGTTAAGTAGACTTAAGTAGTTTTAATAAAACGAGCCGCTATTTTTAGCGGCTCGTTTTGTGTTTATTGCCAATTTCGGAGTAATTTTGAAATTAGGCTTAAAAAAAATTGACACTAGGAGCCGCGACCGATAGGGTAACGCCTCGACATAGCGCATTAGCTACGTCTAATACTGCCTTGTCCAAATGAGGTTGGGAGGAAACGATGTTAAGGATAGGTAAAAAGTTAGCAGCCGTTGGCGTGATGAGCCTCGTGCTTGCTCTCGTGTTAATTGCATGTGGAGGGGATGATCCAACCCCAACACCTAAGCCTGCAGCTACAGCAACCCCTGTGCCTGCACCTACGGCAACCCCAAAACCTGGGGTTACTCCAGATCCTACTGCCACTCCTACTCCTGCTCCTAAAGAGCCAGAGTTTGATGCAGAAGCTTATTTCAAAGGTAAGACGATTCGCATAATGGTTGGATTTAACCCAGGCGGTGGAACTGACGCTCAAGCAAGATACATGTCTAAAGCTTGGCCGGAATTCATTCCAGGGAAACCACGAATCGTAGTTACGAATATGACTCCAGTTTTGACCGAACGAAACTTCGTTTGGAATTCCAAGCCTGATGGTCTTACTCTGGCTGTAGAAGCAACACCCGGTATTTTTGACATGACCGCACCTGGTGCCCAATTTGATATGCGTGAAGTAACCATGATTGGTGTTACTTCCGGTAGAGAAGGGCTTTGGGTTATTAACGGTGAAATGGGATATGATTGTTTTGAATCGGCATGGGGCGGCTCAGAGACTTTAACTATTGGCCAGAGCGCACCAACACCTGCTGACCTCGGTTCTTACGGTGTTTTGGGGTGGCTTGCTGATGAATTCAATGTTCCATTAGAGATTAGAAACGTTGCAGCAGCAGGTTCTGCTGAACAGTACTTGATGATGGAACGTGGTGATGTTAATTCCTGGTTATCAGGTACCTTATGGGACCAGTTCCCTCGCACGAGGCCAGATTGGCTTCCAAATGGATTTATTCGACCATTCGCTGACATGTCAGTTCCCGGATTTGATTTAGGTAACAATGGACAGATGGATTTCCATTGCCCGAACGTTGCTGATGCGCATTTGGACGAAGCTCAAACTGCTATCTACAACGCATTCCGTGGACCTCAGATTTACGCAGCAAAGAACGTAGTTGGACCTCCGGGTATGGAAAAGGGCGTTGCGAATGCATTAAGGAATGCTCTTGCTGATGCGATGAATGACGAAAAATTTGCTTCAGACATGCAAGGATTTACAGGAATTAAGAATAACTTCTCGGGTGGTGAAGCCGCTCAACAGCAGCTTATTGAAACTACTCAAGCATTTTTGGACAAGAAAGATGATGTAGATAAAATCATCGAAGCTGTCCATGCGAAATACGTGAAATAGACCTCTAATAAGAGAGGAATAAGTACGAATTAGCGAAGGGGCATCAAAATTGATGCCCCTTCGGCACATAATAATGTTGATTAATAAATTTATTATGAGTATCTTGGCACGATAGTAAGTGTGGCGCTGCTGCGCGAGAGGTGATGTCTCTTGGAAGGCGAATGGGCTCATGAGGTAGGCCAGGCATTTGGAAGCCTGGCGGATCCAGTTTATTGGATTGCAGTTACGGGAGCTGTGCTGGTTGCGGCAGTTACCGGTATTATCCCTGGCGCTTCAGGCGTACTAATTATGGCACTCTCTATTCCTTTCATTGTGGATTTTTTCCGCGGTGAAAGAGCTGCTATTGGATTAGTGATGCTTGCCTCTATGACAGGCGTGAACAATACTTTGGACTCAATCCCTGCTGTGTTATTAGGACAACCTGGAGCAGCTACTCAGGTGACCTTCTTAGAGGGGCATCAGTTAGCTAGGCAAGGTAAGGCGGCACATACTCTTGGTGCAATATATGCAGTTTCTGCATTAGGCGGAATAATCGGAGCAGTGGTACTTGCTATTCTCGTACCTATCATTAAGCCTTTCGTTCTTTCCTTTGGATTTCCCGAAATTGCGGCGATGGCATTTTTCGGAATAGCTATGGTCTCCGCCCTTAGTTCTGGAGCAATGGTTAAAGGGCTGGCCGCAGGTGCATTAGGAGTGCTTTTCGGAACGGTCGGAATAAACCCAATTACTGGGGATGTTCGATTTGTTTTCCAGCAACCTAGCTTGTGGTCTGGGTTACCGTTGATTGCTACCACACTAGGTCTTTTTGCTCTACCTGAAATGATTGACCTTTCTATAGCCCGACGTCCGGTTGCTCCACGTGATGCTGTGATTAACACTGGTGAAGTATGGCGTGGTGCTCGTGCAGGACTTAGTCGCTGGCCGATAATGATTCGACAATCAATTTTTGGGGTGCTGCTAGGTGCCATACCCGGAGTAGGTGCCGCAGTAATTGACTGGCTTTCCTATGCTTTTGGTATTTTCTGGTCAAAAGATAAGAGCCAATTTGGTAAAGGTTCTCTTGATGGGGTTTTATTTGCTGAATCTGCACAGAACTCTAAAGAAGCTGGGCAGGCAATACCTACACTTGCTCTAGGTGTCCCTGGGGGACTGGCATGGGCCTTTGTACTTATAGCAATGCTTGCAATGGACGTTACCCCTGGTCCCCAGATGTTAGGGCGCTTTGCAGATGTAACTATCCTGTTAATTATAACTTTGGCTATCGGTAACTTTATGGTTACCATCTTAGGTATTTTAGCTACTGGTCATCTTGCGAAATTAACCAAAGTTCCATACCCCGTTATTGGTGGTATTGTTATTCCTATTTCGATATTAACCGGTGTCATCAATATGACGAACTGGTTGGCAATTCCTATCATGTTTGTATTTATGGGAATTGGAATCATCATGAAATTATTCCAGTGGCCGCGACCTCCCTTACTTTTGGGAGTGATACTTGGTCCTATAATTGAGTTGAATTTCCAGTCTGCGGTCAACGTCCACGGGTTTACGGGTGTTTTGGGTAGGCCACTCACCATAGGGCTGATATTTATAGCTGTAGCTACGGCATACATGTTCTATCGATCTGGACAGAATCAGGCTAAAGCACAGCAGTTAATTAGAGAAAATGACGACTCGCCTGCGGATGATCACAGCAGCACAGGGACCCCCCCTCTAATCCCAGCGAATTCTTTCTTCAAGGGATTGAAATTAGTGCTTACCTTGGGAACAAATGATATTCGTAATTTCCCTGTATTTCTTGCTATTGGTGGTGGGACTGCTTTCATTCTCAGTTCGGTTCCTATCCCGGCGTTTGGATGGCCAGGCTTTAGTTCAACTTCAAGAATGTTACCTGTTGTAATGTCCTCAACAGTAATACTGTTGGCGAGCATTCAATTGTTCTTCAATTTGCGCGAAAAAATCCGGGGAGGCAACTCTGGGCAAGCTGACATTATGGATTTAGGTATGCACAGCTTGACATTACCGGGTGCAAGAGGAGCTATTCTCCTAGTCGGTCTGACGATGCTTCTTTTCCTATTGGCAACGGGAATCGTTGGCTTGCGCTGGGGAGCTCTATTACTTGCGGCTTTATTGCCAATATTTCTCATGAGCGGAACCCCCGAAAAGCCAGGAGTAGTGGCTGCAGTATCAGGTACATTCGTTGCAATCGCACTGATTGGTACAGGCGAGACAATTGCATATAACTGGGGCTTGATTGAGGATATGCCATATTTGGATACCTTTACCGATGCTGCACCCATGCTTGCAGGGCTATTGGTTCTTGGCCTTATATATGTTCCTCAAGTTAGAAATTTCCAGCCTCCTGCTACTCTGACCTGGCTGTTTTCATGGAGAATTTTGGCGGCTCTAATTACTGTTTCATTTGTTACAGTGTTCCAATTTATAATGGCTGACAATATTCTATATATGATTTGGCCTGAGGCTGCTTTGTTTGAGTGGATCGGGCGAGAAATCTGGACACCGCTTTTTGGATAGCGGCATAGCAAAATAATTTACTGAGAGGGCCGGTCAGGCCCTCTCAGTTTTTAAAAGAGGTACGCTTTGAACCAAGATCCTATAAAAGCGGATTCTGCTTTACGGACTATATTTTCATTCCCGCATCCCGTGAATGAGTACGCCGCAAGAAGCGTTGCCTCTATGGTCTTCATACTAGGTGTCACGATTATTGCTACCGATCTACATTGGCTTTTATTTATTTTGACCTATGGGTTTGTTGCCCGAGTTTTGACGGGTCCCACATTAAGTCCTATGGGCCTGATTGCCACAAAAATTATTATTCCCAAAATTATAAAAAAAACACGGAACGTAGCGGGCCCCCCAAAGCAGTTTGCTCAGCTGATTGGCTTGGCATTTTCACTTGCCGCTTTAATTTTCACTTATGGTTTTGATATGTTTTCAGTGGGCCAAATTCTTATAGGAATCTTAGTTTTATTTGCTGGACTTGAGGCATTCGTCGGATTTTGCGCTGGATGCTTCGCTTTTGGGTGGTTGATGCGTTGGGGCATCGTACCCCCAGCAGTTTGCGATAAATGCTTCGAAGCAAATTTCAAAATTCCTTTCACAAAAATATCGCCCAAATAGTTTCATTATTATCGAATATCTGTTACCTTCGTCGTGTGGTGCGACGTCGCGGCTGGAGCCGCTTTTCTAATAGGCCCAAAGCAAAATTAAAGGCTGCATTATGTGTAACATGCCTTATTGATCAGTTTTACCCTGAAGTTGGAGAGGCTGTTGTAAAAGTTTTGCGTGGACAGGGTGTTGATGTTTCCTTCCCCGAGGATCAAACATGCTGCGGGCAAATTGCGTTCAATGGTGGGTTCAGGAATGATGCTGCGGATGTAGCTCAACATTTCATGGATTTATTTGAAAACGAAGAACACGTCGTAGTTCCATCGGGCTCTTGTACGAGCATGATTAAAATTTATTATCAAGAGTTATTTAAAGATGACCCTGAGCAACTCGAACGAGCTAAAGCCATTGCGGAAAAGACATATGAGTTTTCTGATTTTCTTGTAAATGTAGTTGGCCAATCAGACGTTGGGGCTTCTTCATATGGATTAATTACGTACCATGACGCATGCCACCTGTTAAGGGAATTGGGGATTTCAAAAGAACCCCGTGAACTTATAGGAAATGTGGATGGTGTAGAGATTCAAGAAATGCACGACTCTGATTCCTGTTGTGGATTCGGAGGCCTCTTTTCTGTAAAATTTCCTGATATATCTGCAGCAATATTGGAAGAAAAAATTAAAAATATAATTGATTCTGGAGCAGGTACCTTAGTTGCGAATGACTGTGGATGTTTGATGCAGATTCGAGGGGCAATGCAACGGAAAAACCTAAACGTTCGAGCAGTTCACATTGCTGAATTATTGGCGGAAGGTGAATAGTGTGGCTCAAGTAAAAACGGCTGAGTTTAAGAAAATATCGAAACAAGCTATTAAAAATGAGAAACTCCAACATTCCCTAGACCATGTGATGGAGCATTTTGTGAGCGCTCGCTCTTCAATTATTGACCAAGATATTGGTGCAGAGAATTGGGAACTATTAAGAACACGCGCTGCCAGTATCAAGCAATCTACCATTGAAAACTTGGATTACTATCTTGACTTGGTTGATAAAAACGTTCGTAGAAATGGTGGCTATGTACATTTTGCTAACGATGCGAACGAAGCTAACCAAATTGTCTTAGATATTGCTAAACGTAACGAAGTCAAAACAGTAATAAAAAGTAAATCCATGGTTTCTGAAGAGATGGGTATTAATGAAGTGCTTGAAAAAGCCGGGATTGAACCTGTAGAAACCGATCTTGGGGAATATATTATTCAGCTGGCAGGAGAAACTCCTTTTCATATCATTGCTCCAGCTATGCACAAGACAAAAGAGGAAGTATCTGATCTTTTTCAGGACTGGCTGAAGACTGCACCAACTCAAGATATAAAACGATTATGCATATATGCTCGTGACGCGCTACGAGAGAAATTCGCAACAGCTGAGATGGGCATTAGTGGGGCTAATTTTGTTGTTGCCGAAACAGGAACTGTTTGTTTGGTTACAAATGAAGGTAACGGAAGGATGACTACCTCTGCCCCACGAGTACATGTGGTTTTAGCTGGGATGGAGAAAATTGTTCCTGCAATTGAAGACTTGGCCCTTTTTCTTAGGCTTCTGCCACGCTCAGCCACAGGCCAAAGGATTACTAGTTATAACACCTTTGCAAGCGGACCTCGTAATCAAAGTGACGAAGACGGACCCGAGGAATTTCACCTGGTCATAGTTGATAACGGCAGAATGAACCTGCTAAAAGACGAAGAGATGAGGGAAGCACTCCGGTGTATAAGGTGCGGAGCTTGCTTAAATCATTGCCCGGTTTACAAAAAAATTGGTGGACATGCATATGGCTGGGTATATTCCGGTCCAATTGGTGCAATTGTCACACCCCCAATGACTAATATGAAAGTGGCGAGTGATCTGCCCTATGCTTCCACTTTATGTGGGACATGCAGAGATGTATGCCCTGTGAAAATCGATATCCCCAAGTTATTACTACATTTGAGGCATAAAGTTGCAGAAGGCTCATCGTCTGAAAGAGGCTCTGCATGGATGGAAAGGCTGTTTATTGGGCAATGGCATAAGACCGTACGTAACCGGAAGTCTCTTGAACGCAGAGTGAAATTAGCAAGGATTTTTCTTAAGCCAATTAGCCGTAACGGCAAGATCAAGAAATTAAGGGCTCCAATGGTCAGTGGATGGACAAATTCTCGAGATTTCCCTGCATTGGCTCCCAAATCTTTTGGTGATATATGGAAAAGCGGTTTATCTGGAAATAACGGTAATAGGAATCAGTAGCTGTGCCATATATTCCACCAGAACATCCTAATAAATCAGCGTTTCTAAAAAAGGTGAGAGAAGCCTTGGGTAGAACTCATCCTATCCTGCATGCTCCTGATCACCCTCCGCTAAAATCTAATATTGCGCGGCAAAGAGAAAAAGTGCGGACCATCGTTGCCAGAAATGATGCTCGTATGCTTACAAATATTAATCGCTTAATGGAGAATGCTTCATTTGCCTCTTGGAACGTGCATAGGGTTGAAAGTTATGAGGATGCTGCAGCAACTATTGCCCGTGTAGCACGTTCTCATAAAGTAAAGAACGTTATTCGGTCATCTGAAGAAATTTTTAAGAAGGTAGACGTAGATAAAAGCTTGAGATCGGTTGGAGCACCTCCAACAATTTTAGCTTCAAGCCGTACCCGCCGCAGAGGCCAATTAAAAAGCATTGCGTTCAAGTCTGAAATGGGCGTAACGGGTGTTGGATATGCTATAGCAGAAACAGCAAGCTGCGCTGTTATTCCGCGTAAAGGAGTAGCTCGACTAACCTCACTGGCTCCTTCTGTTTTGATATTGCTGGTTGAGACTGACCAAATATTAGAGAATTTGGACGATTTTTTTGCGATTACCAGACTCAAAAGAATGGAATCTAGGAGCCATGGACCGAACTATTATAATTTCATATCAGGTCCCTCGCGTACTGCAGACATAGAGCAAACCTTAACTGTTGGGGTTCACGGTCCGGGGGAAGTTCATATGGTAATTGTGGGGTAACTATGAAATTAAAAGATAAAGTAATAATCATTACTGGGGCAGCAAGGCACCTTGGTCAGGCTTATGCAATTAGGTTAGCCCAAGAGGGAGCTAAATTAGTTGTAACTGATGTGAGAGATTGCAAAGAGACTGAAGAACTTTGCAAGGCTGAAGGGGCAGAAGTTATATCTTTAGCTACTGACGTTACTGATGTGCAACAAACCGAAAACTTAGCGCTTAGGGCGTATGAGAAATTTGGGAAAATAGACGGATTATTGAACAATGCAGGATTAATGCAGAACATTACGGGTCCGTCACTAATGGATGTTGACCCTGAATGGTGGGATCGTGTGTTCAATGTTAATGCACGAGGGACGTACCTGTGTACACGCGCTGTGTTTCCGTACATGCGTGAGCAGATGTATGGGAAAATTATTAATGTGGGTTCTACCACAATGTTGAGAACCTCAAATAGGGTTAATGATAGTAATCCACACTATGTTGCATCGAAAGGTGCAATCATGGCGTTCACACGTTCAATTTGTCGGGAGCTAGGCCAATTTAATATATGCGTGAATACACTTGCTCCAGGCGGTACCGATCAGGAAATAGATCGATTGGGTTCCAATGCTACGCCCGAAGATTCACGTGCTTTCGGTCGTAGAGGAGTCCCTAGTGACTTGACTGGGACTGTGGTTTTTTTGCTTTCAGACGACGCTGACTTTATTACTGGTCAGTTATTTGCAGTAAATGGTGGAAAAGAAGTTTCGTAATTTTTAAAGGCGTATCGATTGAGATTCCGGTCGATTTTGCTCTGAAGCTACAATTTCTAATATTTGTTCGACCGTATCCTCTAGCTTATCAGTATCGTTAATCACGACAGAATCAAACCAACTAGACTGATCCATTTCGTGCTTAGCGGTGGCGATACGAATGTCCATTTGAGCAGCTGAATCGGCTTTTCGTTCCCTCAATCTACGCTCTAATTCCATTAACGATGGAGGGGCAATAAATATGAGCAGTGCATTTCGTTCTAGAGACTTGATGGTTCTTGCTCCTTGAACATCTATTTTTACAAAGGCATTGGTAGCGTTATTCAAAGCTTCACGGATTTGTTTTTTAGGAACACCATAATGGTTTCCATAGACTTCGGCATGCTCTAAAAATTCATCTTTCGCCTGCAGATCTAAAAATTGATTTTTGCTCAGAAATATATAATCATACCCGTCTTTCTCATTAGCTCTCATTGGCCGCGTTGTAGCTGTTACTGCGTAGGAAAAATCAGGACGATGAATACGCAATTGCTCAAGGATGGCGTCTTTGCCTACACCAGATGGGCCTGAAATAACGACTAGTAAAGGATTAATCAACCTACGCCACCTTAAGAGACTCTAAGTCTTCCCAAAAAGTAGGGTATGAAATCGATGCAGCATCTGCATCTTGAACGTAGGTTTGCCCAGAAGCAAGGAGGCCAGCGATACCCATTGTCATTGCGATCCTGTGATCAGAATAGGTTTGATGATTGGAGCCTTTGAGTAGTTTGCCTCCGGTAATAATTAAGCCATCTTTGGTTTCTTGAACCAATGCACCAAGGCGGGAAAGCTCACTCTGCATTGCAAAAATTCGATCAGATTCCTTAATTCTAAGTTCTTCTGCATCACGAATAATTGTAGTTCCTTTGGCGAAGCATGCCGCAAGAGAGAGTATTGGAATTTCGTCGATTAATCTTGGAATCAAATCTCCTTCAATAACGGCCGAGTTCAATTCGCTTGATTCGGCAATAATGTCCCCCACTAACTCTCCACCTTCTAATCTTTTGTTTTCTATGTTGATTGAAGCTCCCATCATTTCTAGGGCGTCAAGTATTCCTGTTCGAGTAGGATTAATGCCCACATTCTGAATAGTTATTTTCGCATTAGAATGACAAATTGCTGCCACTACCCAATAAGCTGCAGAACTTATGTCTGCAGGCACATTGACATCGATTGCATTAAGTTGACCAGGTTCAATGTTTAGGCTTAGTCCGTGCTCGGAAACGTTAATACCCATTGCTCGGAACATCAGTTCAGTGTGGTCTCTGGAAAACGCAGGTTGGTGAATTATAGTGGGTCCGTCTGCATAAAGCGCTGCCAACAGTAGTGCGCTTTTTACTTGAGCGGATGGAATTGGCATGTCGTATTCAATCCCATGTAGATTAGATTGCTTGAAAACAAGTGGGCAAAGTCTGCCGCCTTGCCTGCCTTCAATACTAGCGCCCATTTCACGTAGTGGGTCGACTATTCTTGCCATTGGTCGCATGCGAATTGATTTATCTCCGCTCATTATGGACAGGAATTTTTGACCTGATAGCACTCCAGCCATTAACCGTGTAGTGGTTCCACTATTTCCTGTATATAGCAAATTTGAAGGCTCTTTTAATTCTCCGCCTACAATATTGATTAATCCATCAGTTTTTTTAATCTTTGCTCCGAGTGCTCGGAGTACTTTTAAAGTAGATTGAACATCAGCTCCAGTTCCGTAATTACTGATGTGCGAAGTTCCTCGGGCAAGTGCGTTAAATATTGCAGACCTATGCGAGATTGACTTGTCACCAGGAGGTGTGATCGTCCCCCGAAGTTTATGAGGTTGTTGAATAACTGTATCCATGGATCTCCAAATCAAAAATTGCGGATAAAGATCTCTCTAAAGGTTATCAGGCAATATAAAAGAACCGAAACTATCTGCTTCTATTGGTATAACCCTAGTTATTGCATCTTTGTTTAATCGCCCGTATATATGAGGATACCAGTCATTGGGATACGATTCTTCCATCAATAGGGGGCTTTTAAGCTTCGCAGTTTCGATTTCAAGCAGAATTAGAGCTTGGTGACTTGAAAAATGCCGCCCTATAACATTAAGTAATTGCCCTTTAGTGCAATTATGTATGAAGCCTTCATTTTTCAAGGATTCAGTTTCATAAAAAGGAAGACTTTGAAATTGATTCCAAATTTTGGACGTTGTTACATGTAGAATCTTTTGCGGTTTACTATTCATATATTTACTGAGGTACCTATGGCGTTAATTACTCCAACTGACCGATCTTTAATAAATGTAATTTCAGCGTATGAGCGCGAGATAATGGGCCAGAAATTAACTATTGCGCAAATTAACCGAATTGCTGAATCAACGAAGCGATTGTTATTGGATGAAATCCATTCCGCGAAACATTCACGATGATTTACCTCATTAAAAATGCACCAAATTGAAGGACTGGCTGGAAAACGAACCCTAGCGGGTTTAAGTCTGTTAGAACTGAGAGCCCTATAATAAGGATCAATAAAATCAGCCCCAGTCGTTCAAAGTTATCTACTAAGTGAAGCCAATTTCTTGGAACTATCCCACTAAGAATCCCTGCCCCATCTAATGGTCCTAAGGGCAGTAGGTTGAAAGCAGCGAGAATTAGATTCAGTAAAATACTGTAGGTTGCAACAATATTAACCCAGGCAGGTATATTTAGGGTCCTTAGCTCTGACCTACTGAAATCTCCTGCTTCAAGTAGACCTACTTGGAATAACAGCGCTAGCCCTAACGCGATGAGAACATTTGCTGCCGGTCCCGCTAGCGATACAATTGCCAACCCTTGTCGCCCGAATCGTAAATTGCGTGGATCCACAGGTACCGGTTTACCCCATCCGAAGCCAAGGATAAGTAACATAATTGTTCCAGCAGGATCCAAATGTGCTTTGGGATTAAGCGTGATTCTGCCTAGTCTCATTGAGGTCGGGTCACCAAGTTTTCTTGCTATAAAGGCATGTGAAGCTTCATGGAAGGTTATTCCTATAATCAATGAAAGGCTTATGCATGTAATTAGAACAAAGAAAGCGAAGGGGTCATCAAGGAGTAAATCAGTTTGAGCTAGTAGCATTCTTTTTTGACCAATTTATAGATTTGCTAGTCCTCTTCATACTCGTCATCAGGATCAGTACTAATCCTATTAGATAACGATGAGTTAACCTTCCTTTGATCGCGGTCAAGTGTTTTTTGAGGAAGTGCTAGTAATGACGTATGAAGCTTTGCAAATTCTTCAATGGAATTATCTTGCAAATCAATAATTAATGCCGCAATGCCTACGTCCCGGAGCCCTCTCAATTCATCATCTAATGGGATAGAGCTTAAGTGTAAGAATACAGGTTTGGACGTTGCTGTACTAATACGTCCGATCTGCAGTAAATGATCTATGGTGAGTTCATTGCCGCCAAGGATCTGAATAATAAAGGCATTTACAGGTAGTAGGTCAATAGCCCTAGTTAAGCCTTCATCTATCCCTAAGTCTACAGTCATGAGGAACGTTCGTTCATTTGCAGTTAAAGAGCCTACAGTAGTAGAAGAATCATCGAATATTTCAAAATCGATACCTTTTATTTCCTTTGATTGAGGAGTGGCGCTCCATACCCCGAACATCAAAGGGCTAAGTAGCTTTGCTGATTTATCTAGTGCTGCTTTGGTTGTTTTATCGGTCGCCTTTATTACAACACCATCAAGTTTTGCAATATTTGCTTTTTTAGTTTCATCGGTTTGATTAGCATCGATTGCACCTAAGACCAAAATAGGCGACACATCTTCCCTTTTGGATGAACCGCCAAAACCTAGTGGCTGGACGAATCGATCTCCTGCTCGATCAAGCTTGTCGAGTAATTGACTCATGAATATTCCTAAATCTAGTTATTATGGTACGCAAGACTTATAAACCAGCGATAGTTGATTCTAACAGTCGTTCGATCCTCTGTGCTACTCTTCATATATGGTGTTGAATGGCTGTAAATAATTCCCTTGTAAAATATTTGGTTTCTGCTGGGATTGGTTCACGCCGAAGATCTGCTTCATTGATTATGGAAGGTCAGGTTTTTGTTAATGGGTCTCAGATACTGAACCTAAACTACGCTGTTGACCCAAGAGATAGCATTAAAGTAAACGGATTAAAACTAGAGAAGCCTGTTAATGAGAAAATTTATATCCTGTTGAATAAGCCAAGAGGATATTTATCTGCAGTGAACGATCAAAGAGGTAGGCAGACTATCCTTGATCTGGTCCCCAAAAATCTTCGGTTTCCGGGTTTAGTACCTGCAGGAAGATTAGATTTATATAGCTCTGGGCTGATGGTCTTATCTAATGATGGAGAATTTGTAAATAAGATTACCCATCCTCGTTATGAGGTGGAAAAAGAGTACGAAGTATTATTGGATGCAACTCTTTCAGAGACGGATAAGAAAAAATTAGTTAAAGGCATAACGATTGAAAGTGGAATAGCTAAAATTCAGTCAATTAGAGGCAAGAGCCCCTCAAGCCCTCAGTACAATCTAATTTTGATAGAAGGGAAAAAACGTGAAATTAGGTTGCTGATGTCAGCATTGGGTAGAAATGTAAGGCGACTGAAGCGTATACGTATAGGAAACTTTGAGCTAGGTGAATTAAGTGTTGGCTCTGTGCAGCGTATCTCTGAACAAGAAGTAAAACTATTTAAAAAACGATTATGATGGAAGGAATTTGTGGCTAATTTAAGTCGAATGGTTTGGATTGACCTTGAGATGACAGGATTAGATCCTGATACTCATGTCGTGCTTGAAATTGCAACGATTATTACCGACGGTGAGTTAAACACCCTAGCTGAAGGTCCAGTAATTGCAATTGCTCGAACAAGTAAGGAATTGAGCAGAATTGATAATTGGAGCTTTGAGCATCACACTAAATCCGGGTTACTACAACGAGTTGAAGATTCAAATATTGGCATCGAGGAAGCAGAACTAATTACCCTGGAATTCGTCAAAGAATGGGTTGGTGTACATGAATCTCCTCTTTGTGGGAACTCAGTTCATCAGGATAGATTATTTTTGAGAAAAGAAATGAAGAAGCTAGAGTCATATCTTCATTACCGTATCGTTGACGTAAGCACCATAAAAGGATTAGCAGAGAAATGGTATCCGGATTTAGAAAAATTTCCTAAAAAAGGTACACATCTAGCACTTGATGATATATATGAAAGCATTGGAGAATTAAGGTATTACCGCCAAAATATATTTAAAATTATAGTTTAGATGTTTGCGGGGGCGCGAAATGATGCGAAAGAAGAGTAAAGTGCAAAAACCGGAGGTCGAAGAATTAAGCGAATCTCCGAACAGAAAAAAAACATTACCTTTATCGAACCGACCATTTTCAAGAGGCTTCATAGCAACGGGAATTATTTTGAGTGGGATATATGCTATTGCACGAGTATTACCGCAGACTAGAAAACTGAGCGGCTCTTTTGCAGATTCTAAGCAATTGAAAGTAAAGGCTTTCACCAGCTTAAAGGCAGGGGCAAATGCATATAAAGCAACAAATATAATTTTCGATTTCTATCGAAATATTTCAGGGAAGCTTAGGAAGAATTAAGCTTCTACGCGTTTTGCTAAATTCTGGCCAAAGTCTTTCATTATCCCATCTGCTTTTCTCTTGATGATCCCTTGGCCGAATTCACCCAGCTTACCCATGATATTGGCCTCCGAATTTACAACAAGCTCGCTAGAGCCGTCGCCAGGGCTTTGTACTGACATTGAAATTTTCACACGTACATTTCCTGGGACTTTTCTATCTGCGCCTTCACCAGTCATAGTTATTGTCAGGTTGTTATCGTCTCTACTATCTACAGAAAGTTTCCCTGCAAGACCCAAGGCAACAGGGCCTACTCTTACCTTAACAGTTCCGGAATAAGTACCATCTTCATTTTCTGAAACATCAGTGGCTCCAGGAATACATAGGCCTACTGTTGGAATGTCTGTTATGAAAGACCAAAGTTCACTGGTCGAGGCTTTTACTTTATAGGTGTAGTTAAATTCCATCTGTATTGAATCCTTAAATTTTTCTACTACTAATGATAGGAGGGACGAAGATTACAAACAACTCTACTCGTTGACAACATAACTTTGCAGTACTACGGTCATGAATGACAAGTATTGTTATCGGGGAGGCGTTGATGGCACCATACGTGAGAATTTCAGGAGACTCTCATCTTGAAGTCCCTAACGAGCGATGGACTCACAGGATAGATCCTAAATTTAGAGACAAGGCTCCTCGTACGATTAAACTTGAGACGGGCGCAGATGCTACTCAATTAGAAGCACTCCCTGCAGCTCAGAATCCTATGGATCTATATGGTGGCAAAGGTCGGGATATATGGTACCCAGGCGGGCAGACGTATGAAGATACCCCTGGAACAGGATTACCTGAGCAGCGAGTGCAAGAGCAGATCCAAGATGGCTTGGATGGTGAAATTCTTTATCCAGCAGTTGTGGTTGGACCTAGATTATGGATGAAGGTAGAAGATGAATCTTTGCAAAAAGCGATTTTCCGAGGATGGAATAGTTGGATGGGGGAGGAATATTGCGCTGAAGCTCCTGACCGGCTATTTGGGATTGGTGCAATTCCCGCTACAAATACTGAAGATGCAATTGCAGAGATGGAATTTTGCAAAAAGGCAGGGCTGACAGGAGTCCAATTAATGGCATTTCCCAACGGGAGCGGCAAACCGCTACCCGAAGATGATCGCTTTTGGGCTGCTTCACTAGATATGCAGATGCCTGTTTCGATTCATGTAGAGCTAGCAAAAACTGGGCATGAAGGCAAATTACTCGACTATCCAAAAGAAGACCCAAAATTAACAACGGAACTTGCGTTTCAAGTTCAAAGATTTGCTGCTCGCGGGGCTGGTACTAATGCAGTACAACTCCTACTTTCTGGCTTATTTGATCGTTACCCAGAACTCAGAGTTTGCCTTGCAGAGACTTCTATCGGTTGGGTTCCTTACTTCCTTGAAATAGCTGATGTTCGCTACAACCGTCACATTTACTGGGCGGAAAAAATGAGTGGATTTAAGCCATTAAAAGCAATGCCAAGTGAGCTACTTAATGAATATTTCTACTGGGGTTTTCAGCAAGATAGATCTGGTGTTGATCTCCGTCATCATATGAATGTCGATCGTCTGATCTGGGCGGCAGATTTCCCTCATCAGGAGTCGGATTGGCCCAACTCTGACATGGTCATGGAGCATAATTTCAAAGGAGTTCCGGAAGAAGAAGTATATAAAATGATAGTACAGAACGCAGTTGATTTCTTCCATTTACCTTCTAAGAATTAATGGCAAAACAGGATTCGAATTCACGTAGTCCGGCAGGATTCTTCTGGCCATTTAATATTTATTATGGCTGGGCAATTGCTAGCACCTCCCTTATTGTCTCTTTCGCTTCGGTCGTTTTTTACGGACCTGTACTAAGCGTTTGGTTTGAACCCATAAGAGAAGAAACAGGATGGCATGCCTGGGAAGTAGCAGCTTCATTCACCATAGGTAGCTTTGCTGGTTCTATTTTCACTGCGTTTGTTGGTCGAATCATGGATCGCTACGGTACAAGAACTGTAACAGCAATTTCAGGGATGGTACTTGCAGGCTGTATGGTTGGGCTTGCCTTCATGCAGGCTCCATGGCAAATGTGGATTTTCTTTGGGATTGGTAGAGGTTTTGCCATCGCTGGTGTCCAGCTAGGTACTACTGTTGCTATTGCAAATTGGTTTATACGAAGAAGAGGTAGTGCGACGTCTTTTGCGGGATTTGGGCTTAGATTTGGACAGGCCTTGGTGCCGTTAATAGCTACTCCCATCATCATTCTGCTAAGTTGGCGCTGGGCATATGGCCTTCTCGCTGTTTCTGCGATCTTGCTAATTACAGCTCCAGCTTTGATATACCTTCGTCGACGCCCTGAGGATTACGGATTATTACCGGATGGCGAAATACCGGTTGATACAAAAGATAATAAAAAAACGGACGATTCTACTGATCCCGTATGGTCCGTGGCAGAGGCACGTAAGACCTTAGCATTTTGGCTGATTTTACTTACTACTTCTACAATCTTCTTGGCACAGACAGCTACGAACCTCCATGCAGTTCCTCATTTCCAAGCTAAAGGGATAGATTTTGAGGCTTCTGTGCTGGTTGTATTCACCTTCGCTATGACCTCTGCGCTCATGACTGTTCCTTGGGGTTGGGTCATGGACAAGTTGCACGTACGCTATGTGATAGCAATAGTCTCTTGTATCTATTTTCTTTCCATGGTGATTATAGTTAACGCTGATACATTCGCGGGATCTATCTTATTTGGTTTAGTTTTTGGTATTGCTCAAGGAGGTTGGACTGTAAGTCAACGTATTGTGGTGCCAAATTATTTTGGCCGCAAATCAGTTGGCGGCATTCGTGCACAGATGGGGTTGATTACAGCATTTATTAACCCTATCGGACCATTGCTTGCAGGAGCGATCAAAGACTATTCAGGAGACTACCATATAGCCTTCACGATTTTTGGAGGGACATTCTTGCTTTCTGCGATCATGATATTGGTTGCTCGTCCACCAAAAATTCGGATTTAATCGCTAATTGAAAAATTCAAAGTAAAATAAGAATCAGGTTTAGCCACCGTAGCTCAGGGGCAGAGCAGCTGTTTCGTAAACAGCAGGTCAACGGTTCAAATCCGTTCGGTGGCTCCATTATTTTAGGAGTAAATAAGCCCATATCCCTTTGGTAGGGTAGGTATATATCCTCCTTACTACACCAGTTTCTCCAAAAAGGCTTTTATGGGGTTGAAATTTCTATGAAATAATTGTTGCCAACTTTCGAAGTAACAGAAATTTCATACCCCGTAACAGTGATTTTCTCTCCAGGTTGAAGAAGAACAGATGAGTCAGGCCAGTCAGCTGAATAATCACCCTGGACTTTAATAGGTCCCTTTCCAGTTGCAATTCTTTCATCTACTGAATAAACCAAAATTCCTCCTGTTGAGAGATTCTGGTCATAGCCGTCAATTGCCCTATTCTCAGCAACGAGAACCCGACTGCTATCAA
>JAKUPZ010000016.1 GCA_022449765.1 Dehalococcoidia bacterium
TATGGATGCAATGACTAGAATTAAGAATTTTGACCACGCAGCTACAAACATTTTTTATTCCTCAATTACGGATGTAAACAAAATTGAGGATAGCACAAGATATACCAAATCAAAGAAGATAATTAATTGTAGCCAGGGCAAGATATTAGACCAACCGTCAGTAGTGAAAATTTTCTCTGTTGCAGCTGCAGCAGCAATTACTATTGGCAAAATTATAGGTAAGAAAAGCACAGGAAGCATGATTTCTCGTGCTTTAGTATTTACGGCAATTGCTGAAAAGAGAGACCCCACTGAAGAGAATCCAATTGTTGCGCAAAAAGTTATGGTGACGAAACGAATTTCGAACAAATTAAAATTATAGAGAACCAAAAAAACGGGTATCAGAATTCCTTGAATAACCAATAGCAGGCAAAGTATGCCTAGAAATTTTCCTATGAATATAGATTCTCTAGGTATGGGTGAGGTGAGTAATCCTTCTAATGTACCGAACTCACGTTCCAGTAGAAATAATCTATTCATTCCGAGGGTTCCGGAAAAAATAAATGCAACCCATATGATCCCAGGTCCTACAGTTGCCATAAGTTGTGGCGATGGATCAAATGTGAAATTGAAAATAAATGCAATTACTACAGAAAACGGGAGAATTGTTCCAATATTTTCCCGGGTCCGTAATTCAAGGATTAGATCTTTACGGAAGATAGCCCATGCCGAATTAATGAAATATTGCATTAATTATTAGTCCGCAAAATTTTAAGTAAATCAGCTTTAGAATTTGGATTGCTTTCCCTATGAGCAATTAAAGTACCTTTTTCTAAAAGTATGAATTCATTTGCATATGCCAAGCTATCAATTGGATCATGCGAGGAAAAAAATACAGTCCCTCCACTTTGAGATACTTGTTGTACGATAGATTTCACAACACTTTTGGCGTATAAATCTAATCCAGCGTCAGCCTCATCCATAAGCAATATTGATGGCTGGTGGAGTAGCGCTCTTGCAATTGCTACTCGTTTTTGCTGACCATTCGATAAATTGCGTACTGGTTGCTTGGATTTATCTTTTAATTCCAGATCCTCTAAAACTTGTAGAATTCGAGTTTTGTGGCCAGCTACGCCATACAAACGAGCAAAAAACGTTAAATTCTCTATCGGCGAAAGATCAGGATATAAGTAATTCATATGACCAATATAACCAATTTGAGACCGGCACCAAGATGGATACTTGTTGCTGTCTGCACCCATAATGCGGATTTGGCCCTTGTCAGGTTTAAGAGCAGTTGAAAATATTTTGAGTAGAGTGCTCTTTCCAGCACCATTGTGGCCAAATAGTGCAACTATTTGGCCACAATGTATCGTTAAGTCAATTGACTTTAAGGCTGAATTTTTCCCATAAGACTTGGAAATGCTTTGTAGTTGTAATGCAGTACTTTCTACCATAATTCCCTGTAATGATTTTAATATTGCCTATACGAGTATTAGAGGCGGTAGATTTAGTTTGCCAGCTTTATATGGAAAAAGAATTGAGGAGCGCTTCAGCGTTTTTTGCTTGATTCTTCTCTCGAACTGAGGCTAATCGCTTTCCAAGCGAAGGACGGGTAGTGTCTTGGTATACTACTCCAAGGGGCACTCCTCCTTTTTCAATTAGATTACGTGCCTTTTCTTTGTTCGCAGGGTCATGATCTTCAGGTATGTCGTAGGCTGTTCCTTCCGTACCTTTTGCACGGCTGCCTTTTAGGATTTCATAGGTATCATTATAAGTAGTGCAGGGGGATGAAACATGGACTATGGAAAATCCGTCGTGCATCATGCCTCCTGTAATAAGTTTGGCAAGATCCCGCGGCTTACTTGAATATCCTGATGCTATATAGCTAACTCCAAGAGTCAGGTAAAGATCCAAGGGATGTACTGGTGATTCCATTTTTCCGAACGGAGTTGAGCTTGTAACGGTATTCTCTAAAGTAGTAGGTGAGGATTGTCCTTTTGTGAGGCCATAAATACCATTATCCATTACTACCGCACATATATTCAGGTTGCGAGCGGCTTGCGGGCCAATGTGCTCCATCCCAATACTCAAGAAATCTCCATCACCAGCGACTACTACTACGTTCAATTCTTCACGTGCCATTTTGACGCCTAACGCAATTGGTAAAGACCTCCCGTGGATCCCGTGAAAACCATAAGGCTGCTCTCCCTCTAATAAATGAACCGTATTACCGGAGCAACCTATTCCCGCAACTACAACATTGTGGGTCATTGGAGTTTCCCGTTCAATGTTCCAGTCTTGCATGGCGAATTCCATGGCGCGTCGTACACCAAAATCTCCACATCCTGGGCACCAAAGAAAATCATATTCTGGATTTTTTCCGCTCATTACCCCACCATCGCATCATTTTTGAATTGTACAAGACGTTCATTTATTCGTTCAACAAGTAAGGAAGACTGGAATGGAAGACCAGTGTATTGCGTAATGGCCTCGGCTTTGATGCCTTGAGACCTCAAAAGGCTAGCGAACTGGCCTTGATAATTTAATTCAGGGACTATTACAAGGTCTTTTCCCTTGAGTTCTTTTATTAAATCTGGAGAAAGAGGGTTTAAGAACATTGTGTAATACCAAGATAGTTCAACTCCTTGCTCACGAAGAAGATTGTAGGCTTCTTGCGCAGAGCCTTTTGAACCACCCCATGGCATGATAGCCACTTTTGCATTGGTATTTGTACTTTCAAATGGAGCGTTTTCCAGTAATTCCAGCTTGCTAAATCGACGCTCGGTCATGTGAATGTGGTACTTAGCAAGGTGTGTTGTGTCACCATAGATGTCATGTTCAGACCCGTTAGCTACATAAGAGCCAGGGTTTCCAGGGACAGGGAATGGAGAAATTTCCTTGGACTCATATCGAAGGTAACCATTGTTACCTTGGTATGTAATTCTGTTTTCCACAGGAGTTTCACTGAGATTAGGGATTCTAATATTTTGAGCACGCTCTGCTAATGAGTGTTCACTCAGTATTATGACTGGGCCTTGGTATGTTTCTGCCCAATTAAAAGCATGCACCGCTGCATAAAAACATTCCTCGACTGTACCAGCCGCAATTACAGGAATCTTTGCATCTCCGTGTGCGGGACTGATTGCAGTCAGGAGGTCAGATTGTTCAGTCTTAGTTGGAAGTCCAGTAGCTGGACCGCCTCTTTGTACGTCTACGACAACGCAAGGTATTTCAGCCATCCACGCTAGGCCAATACCTTCTCCCATCAATGTAAATCCAGGTCCAGAAGTAGCGGTCATAGATTTTTTCCCAGAAAAACCTGCACCAACGATTCCTGTTATGGCTTCAATTTCGGAACTGGCTTGGTAAGCAAATTTTCCTTCACCTAATAAATTCCGTTCCATGAAAATTAATATTGGGGTGGCAGGAGAAATAGGGTAACCGAAGTAAAATTCAATGCCTGCATGGATTGCTCCAATAGACAAAGCTTCATTTCCTTTTATAAAGATTTGATCGTAATCGGGTGGAGTGGGAGCCCCTAAATCGCTGATCGCTTGCTCATTCTCTAGTTGATGTAGCCCAAGATCCAAGGCCTTGTGATTTGCTTGGATAATCGAATCACGTCCGGCAAATCGTTCGCTCACGAAGTCCTTAAAGTATTCTAAGGGCATATTTATAAGCTTAGAGAGTCCTCCCATTACGACCATATTTGCCGCTCTAGATTCGCCGGTTTCTTTGGCTAGATCGTCGAAAGGCACTTGAATGCAACGGTGATTTGAATCATCATCACTGGGCGTTACAGAGGGATCTACAAGTATCACCCCTCCTTCGCGAACATCAGATTTGTGCTCTTGGTAGGCCTCATCATTGAAGGCTACAAGTATATCAACAGAGTCACCAGGGCTTAGTACTGGTTCTTTCGCAACACGGGCTTGGGTCCAAGTAGGTCCGCCTAATATTTGAGAGGGGAAAGTAGCAAATGTGAGTGCATGATAGCCAACACCAGTGGCTGCACGTGCCAACATCTCCGCAGCGGTTACGACACCTTGGCCTCCCTCACCTGCGAAACGGACAACTATCTCATTTTGGCCGGCCATTGCCAGGATCCTCCAATAATTCCCATCTCCGTATTGATCAACTGAAAGACACATCAGCTTGGGATTACTAGCAAAGGGTACGCTCAGCATTTAGGGGTGTCAATTGTATATATCGGGATTCATTTTTATGTAATTACGTGATTTTCATGAAATCACTGGGAAAAAAAGGAAAATGATTAAATTTATCAAAAATTATCCGAATTACGTTATTAATGCTTTTAACATTGACGTTCTTTTCTTTGATGAATTTCATATTTATTAACGGGCTGAGAGTACCCAGCGTAATTGGTTGTATGCTTGTCAAAAGCCTTTGCGTTGACACTCCTACGAGGCAGATGTATTCTCGTTCAGGTTGAGATTTGTTGATAAGATTGAAATGACATCTGGCGCGATGTAGAACCTTAAGATCTTTATCGAAGCGTTAGGTACCTGAGCGTTACTACTGCTCTCAAGCTTTGGTAAAAACGAGTATACGGAGGAATTTCATGGTTCACCAAGACGTTGAGTTGAAGCGAGGACTTCGAGACGTCTACTTTGAGTCGACTGAATCAAGCTTTGTAATTGGTGACGTGGGTAGACTAATTTACCGGGGCTATGACATCCATGATCTCGCGGAGAATGCGAGCTTTGAGGAAGTTGTATACCTCATGATGATTGGCCATTTACCGAATCGTTCTGAGTTGCAGGAATTTGATAATACTCTTCGTGCCTCTCGGTCAATACCTGATGAAGTAATTCAAGTAATTGATAAAATTAAAGATGGACACCCGATGGATGTCTTAAGAACGATTGTTTCGTCATTAGCGGCTTTTGAATCGAACGTAGACGATACTTCGCATGATTCTACTTTGCGAAAGGGGATGAAGATCACTGCGCAAGTTCCTACTATTGTTGCTGCTCACCACAGGCTCAGAAGCGGGTTGTCTCCTATAGAACCTGATAACAATTTATCGCATGCAGCTAATTTTCTATACATGCTACTTGGTAATTATCCTGATGAAGATACAGCCCGGTTGATGGACAAGGACTTGATTGTTCATTTAGATCATGGATCAAATGCTTCGTCCTTTGCAGCACGTGTTACAGCCAGCACGCTGGCTGATGTTCATGGTGCCATCGTTACAGGAATATCTACACTTAAGGGCCCTCTGCACGGTGGTGCGGCTGAGGGCGTCATGAAAATGGCATTGGATATTGGAGAAGTTGATAATGTTCAAAGCTATTTAGAAGGTAAGCGTGAACGTAAAGAACGAATTATGGGCTTTGGGCATGCTGTTTACCGAGCTGAAGATCCTCGGGCGCGCCATTTGCGCGAGGGCTCCCGTTTATTAGCTGAAAAGAAGGGTGACCCAAAATGGTTTCAAATTTTAAGCAAAGTTGAAGAGCATATGCGACCATATGCAGAGCGTGGTATTTGCGTGAATGTTGATTTTTGGGCAGGATCAGTGTACTACCTGCTAGGCATACCAGAAGACTTGTTTATTTCAATTTTTGCCGTTGCTCGGGTTCCAGGTTATGTTGTTCAAATACTTGAACAACAGGATAAAAATATGTTGATAAGGCCTCAGATTCGATACGATGGTCCTCTGGACTTGGAATTTGTACCTATAGACCAACGCTCATAAATAAAGGGGATTTTCTTAATGACGCAACCTACGGCTGAATGGGCTGATTATACTGAATCTGATTGTTCCCACCGTTGGGCAATTGAAAGCCCCAACGGACCTACAAGCTATGGGACCTGCCGCCACTGTGGTGAAACACGAGAGTTTAAGAATTCAATACAAATAACTAGCTGGGAATCTGAAGGTAGTCACGCTAATCGTAACCGGGGTTAGTTAACAAGTGAACTAAGCCTGATGATGCTTGTTTGGTTCCATGATTCATAAACCGCAATACTCCCTCGTAGAAACTGAAATAAGGGAAATCATTAAACAGAACGGCCCTATATCGTTTGCCCATTTTATGGAACTCGCTCTATATCACCCGCAATGTGGTTATTACATAAATAAAGCAGGCTTTGGCCCCAATGGGGATTTCTTTACCGCTCCAATGACTCATCCAATATTTGGTTCACTAATTGCTAACCAAGCGATGCTGATGTGGTTGCAATTAGGTAAAGTATCTCCGATTAATGTAATTGAGTTGGGGGCAGGGAATGGTCAGCTTGGCATTGATTTCGAGAGGCATTCTGAGCGTATAGATAATCAATTTTGCAATGCGCTTCATTACACTGCAAATGACCTGTCCCCGAAGCCCTCAGACTTTTTAAGAGATTGGATTCAAGGTGAAATTTCTTTTACATTTGAAAACCCCTCAATAATTATTGCTAACGAATTGCTTGATGCTATGCCAGCGCATCGAGTAGTTATGCATAATGGTGAACTGAAAGAAATTTTTATCGGTTTAAATGAAGCAGGAGATTTTCAAGAATACTTCTTAGGACTTACAACAAGTGAAATAAAAGATCGCTTTGATACGTTTGGAATTGAACTCGCTGAAGGTCATAAAACTGAGATGAACCTAGGGATGACAAAATGGTTCAAATATATTTATGACATGATTCCTTCTGGCTATTTACTGCTCATTGATTACGGGTACGAAGCCCACGAGTATTACAACGAATTTCGAATGCAAGGCACACTTAGGTGCTACTACGCTCACACTCTAAATATGAATCCATACATACATGTGGGTAAGCAAGACATAAGCATTCATGTAGATTTTAGTACGTTGCGAAACATTGCTCATCATACAGGCTTCAAATTAGTAAAAGAGAAAAGCCAATCACAATTCTTAAAAGATTTAGGGTTCGAGCAGTATAGAGATTCGATCGTACGTGACAGAGATTTATCACTACAGGTTAAGAATACTAATTTACGTTTATTAGATCTATTAATAGATGATCGTGGAATGGGTGCGTTTAAGGTTTTTATATTTGCAAAAAATGCCCCTGAGCCTTCAGGTATCCTCGCGCAAAAGAAAGATAGCGATAGTCCTTCAATATTAGCCACAACTCGACATATGCCATAAGGAAAATTAACTTTGCAAGGTATTTAACGTCGCTAAAGTATCGTCGGGGTTTGGAAGCGTTCCTTGATGTAGCTCAACATGCCTCACAATCCCTTCAGGATCAATGATTAGTAAGGCTCTTCGCGCATTCCCCGACTCATGATTCAAAATTCCAAGAGAATCAAGAACCTTTCCGTGTGGCCAGAAGTCGGATAAAAGCGGGTGTCGAATACCACCCAGTGAGTTAGCCCAGTTACTTAGTGCAGGACGAGTATCGATGCTTAAGCCGAGAAGCTGCGTGTTTTTTTCTTCAAATGCATTCAACGCCCGGTTGAAGGAGGATGTTTGACTTGTTCACCCGCCTGTAAACGCAAAGGGAAAGGTGTGCAACACAACCCATTTCCCGCGATACTGGCTTATTGAGATTTCTTCACGCTCATGACTGGTGAGCATAAAGTCTGGAATTACTTGTCCCACTTCTATCATCATTTACTCCATGTGCATCATAGGTCAGATCAGGCCATAAGGTAAAGTCGTTAATTAGCCTTATTCCATCGTAACTCAGGGTTTCTAGCGGCCTTCGCTTCGTTCAGGCGCGATAAGGGAGTATTGTAAGGAGCTTCATGTAAGAACGATGAATCCTGCGCAGCCTCTAGATCTATTTGGTGCAAAACTTCTATAAAAGCGTCCAGCGTTTCTTTAGATTCGGTTTCGGTAGGTTCAATCATCAGCGCTTCTGCAACAACTAAAGGGAAATACATAGTTGGAGCATGAAACCCATAATCAAGCAGCCTTTTAGAAATATCTAACGCACTTGCCCCCAATCTTTTTTTAGCGGAGAAAACGACTTCGTGCATCACCTTGCGATCGTATGGCAGCTCATAAAGGTCTCGTAATTTTGCTAGAAGATAATTGGCATTTAGTACAGCATTGCCACTAATATCTAGCATTCCTTGGTTACCTAATAGACTAATATATGTAAAGGCTCTGACTAAGACCCCAAAATTCCCTTGAAATGCTCCTGAACGACCAATTGTTTTTTCTGGCATTGTTAATTCATAGAGTTTGGTTAGTTCGTTGGTTGTAGCTATAGGACCAGGTAGAAACTTAGATAACTCTTCGGTTACACATATTGGCCCTGCTCCAGGGCCACCACCACCATGGGGAGTTGAAAAAGTTTTATGGAGATTCATATGCACTACATCGAAGCCAAGGTGACCTAGTTTTACTCGGCCGAGGAGGGCATTCATATTTGCGCCGTCTCCATAAACTAAACCTCCAGCTTGATGCACGATTTCACACATCTCTATTGCTTTTTTATCAAAAAGCCCAAGTGTAGTTGGCTGGGTAAACATCACTCCTGCAAGATCTGAATTCGCTTCTGCTCGAATACTGTCAAGGTCAATGTTTCCGTCTGGGCCTGAGCCGATAGAAATCACATCAAACCCTGCCATAGCAGCAGATGCGGGATTGGTACCATGAGCGGTATCAGGAATCAGCATTTTCTTACGATGCCCTTGTCCTCTATCGTTTAAAGCTGCACGAAGAGTCAAAACTCCGGAGAGTTCACCTTGTGCGCCCGCAAGTGGAGAGAGACTCACACCTGGTAGCCCACTTACCTTGGACAGAAAACTTTGTAACGTGTGTATGACCTCAAGCGCACCTTGTATTTGATGTGCAGGTTGGGCTGGGTGCGACATGGAAAACCCTGGGTTCGCTGCAATCGTTTCATTAAGCCTTGGATTGTATTTCATGGTACAGCTACCCAAAGGATAAAAATGGGTATCTATTGAGAAATTTAATTGGCTTAGATGCGTGAAATACCTAACCACTTCACCTTCAGTGACTTCAGGAAGATCTAAATCTTGTCTAAGCATTGAGGCTTCAGGATTCAATTGAGGAGGAACATCCGAATCTGGAAGCGCCACTCCCGTGCGCCCCGGCCGGCTGCGTTCCATTAAGAGCCTTCTTCTATTGAGTGCATTTTCATGCAATATAGGTGCTTCATCCATTTTGTGATATGGCTCCTAATGTCTCTACTAAGTGGTCAATATCTGTTTTTGTGGCAACTTCAGTAACGCAGATAAGCATTCCATTGTGGTATTTGTCACTGACGTCATAGCCACCGAGGATTCCAGCTTTCTCTAGGCCGTAGTTTGTTGTTTCAAAATCCTTGGGACAGGAAACTACAAATTCTTGGAAGAAGGTGCGGTCGTTTACTAGACTGTACCCCGGCAATTTTGCTATTTCAGAGGCTGCATAATGCGATTTTTGGTAGCACAAATCCGCCACTCTCCTAAGCCCATGTTTGCCCATTAAAGAGGAATAGACGGTTGCCCATAGTGCGATTAATGCTGTGCTCGTACAAATATTAGAAGTGGCATTTTCTCTCCTTATGTGTTGCTCCCTAGGCTGAAGAGTTAATACGTAGCCAGTTTTACCATTAGAATCTGTGGTTTTTCCGGATATTCGCCCAGGCATTTGCCGCAAATAGTCTTTCCGGCAGGTAAAAATCCCAACATAAGGCCCGCCGAAACTCAAAGGAACTCCCAGGGCTTGACCTTCGCCAGTTGCTATATCTGCCCCAAAATCTCCGGGTGTTTTGAACATTGCCAATGCAATGGGATCACAGGACATAACGAACAAAGCTCCTCTGGAGTGTGCGAGATCACTCAAAGTTTGCATTTCTTCAATGCATCCATAGAAATTTGGATACTGGCTTATTAGACAGGAAGTATCAGCGTTCAGATCAAGATTTTCTGCAGAAACAAGATTCACCTCAAGAGCCTGAGGCATTGCATAGGCACGTATGGTATCAATATAACGCGGGTTTACTGTATCGAGTACAGTGATTTGATTTCGCTTAGTTACCCGACAGGCCATTAGCGCAGCTTCTGCTAGGCTAGTCGCACCATCGTACATACCTGCATTAGAGACTTCCATTCCAAAGAGTTCTGCAGTAATAGACTGGAATTCATAGGTTCCTTGCAATGTTCCTTGAGAGACTTCAGGCTGGTACGGTGTGTAAGATGTTAAAAACTCCCCCCTTGTTACAAGAAATGGGACTACGCTAGGGCAGAAATGTTGGTAAGCACCTGCTCCTAAAAAATTTAAGTAATTTCCGGCATGCAAATTTTTGATTGCCAAGGAATTCATTTTTTTGATTACTTCCATTTCGGAAAGTGGTTCAGGCAATCCCAATTCTGGGTGCCTATACTCTGAAGGGATATCTTCAAAGAGCTCATCTATCGATTGTGCGCCAACTTCAGCGAGCATCGAAGCCCTATCTTCTGAGGTATTAGGAATGAACGGAGATTTGAATGATTGACTATGCACCTGTTTACCTTAAATCTAGTTGGGTTTTTGTTTATTCAGTTAATGCTACGTAGTCTTTGGCATCTAGCAAACTTTTTAATTCTGCTTCATCACTAGGTTGTACCTTAATCAGCCAACCTTCTTCATACGGACTGGAATTTACCAATTCAGGGGAATCCTGCGCGCTAGTATTGACTTCAAGTACGACTCCAGATACTGGGGAGAATACTTCAGAAACCGCTTTGACAGATTCAATTTCACCCATTTGCTGATGCTGAATGACATTCGCACCTTGGGATGGCAGCTCTAGGTATACGACATCTCCCAACTCATGCTGTGCAAAATCAGTAATCCCTACGATAACTGAACCATCAGATTGGATCAGAGCCCATTCGTGCTCTTTTGAATATAGCCTATCTTCTGGAACTGGCATTACGGTTTTTTCCTTTTATAAAATGGTATTTCAACTACCGTCGCATTGATTTTTCGTCCACGGACATCTATTTCAATTTGCTCCTGATGGACGACGCTTCTATTTTGAACATAGCCGAGCCCTATATTAGTGTCAAGCGAAGGTGAGTAACCGCCACTAGTAACATGCCCAATAATTTCACCATTTTGCAGTATGTCGGCATGTGATCTGGGAACTAGGCTGCGACCTTCAGTTTTGAACCCTATTAGGTATTTGTTAGATGCTATTTGTGGCTTTTGTATGTTTTGAGATCCACAGAAATCCTTAGTGAAGTCTACAAATTTTTTCAAACCTGCTTCAACGGGATTAGTTGATTCATCGATATCTTGGCCATGAAGCAAAAGGCCAGCTTCTAATCTTAATACGTCTCTCGCTCCTAACCCACAAGGGGCGGCACCGTCTCTAACCAATGTTTCACATAATAGCTCGGCAACACTGGCAAGTGGCATTATTTCAACACCATCTTCCCCCGTATACCCAGTTCGTGCTATAAACCCCATGGAACCCAAAATGTTAGTTTCAATGATGTTGAAAGGTTTTAACGATGAAAGATCCACGCCTAGAAGTTGCTGCACTTTCTCAATGGCGTATGGTCCTTGGACCGCGATCATGGCTAATTCTTTTGTTTTGTCTGAAATTTGGACATGCGGGTACTTAGAAGATATCCATATTTGAAGCCAATCAAAGATCTTTTTTGAGTTTGCTGCATTTGCAACAAGTAAGAATTTACTGTCTGCCAATTTATATACAATCGCATCATCAATGATTCCTCCTGCCTCGTTACATATGAGTCCGTATCGAGCGCGGAATAATGGCATATCGATACCGATGCTAGCGGTATGAATCCAATTTAATAATGCTCTGGAGTCTTGACCCTCAATTATAAATCTTCCCATATGGGAAACATCGAAAATTCCTATTGAGTTGCGCACTGCTCGTGATTCAGCCAAAATACTTTCATATTGGATAGGCATATCAAAGCCTGCAAAGGCAACCATTTTGCCTCCAAGCTTCCTATGGAAACTGTTGAGCACCGTGTGGGTAAGATTACTTTCACTCATAAACTTCTTCTAGTGCCGGAAGTGCTTTGCTGTTTCGACCATGTTTTCCAACGAAGGAACTACTTCTTCCCATCTGCGAGTTTTTAATCCGCAGTCGGGATTGACCCAAATTTGTTCTGGTAAGAGTACGTCACCCGCTTTACTAAGTAGATCCTTCATTTCATTGGATTCTGCAATCCTTGGCGAATGAATATCGTAAACACCAGGGCCAACTTCATTAGGATAGGGATGGGCTCGGAACGTTTCCATTAGAGCACCATCACTTCTGGAATTTTCCATTGAAATCACGTCGGCATCCATTGCCGCAACTGCATCAATAATGTCATCGTATGCTGCGTAGCACATATGAGTGTGCATTTGGGTATGATCTTCTACGCCCGACGTAGCTACGCGAAATGATTCAACTGCCCACCCAAGATACTCGTCCCAATCTTCGCGTCGTAATGGCAAACCTTCCCGTATTGCAGGTTCATCTACTTGAATAATTTTGATTCCAGCGGATTCAAGGTCATTTACCTCGTCGCGGATAGCTAATGCTAACTGCATACATGTTTGGCTGCGAGGTTGATCATCACGTACAAACGACCATTGAAGCATAGTTACTGGGCCTGTCAGCATGCCTTTTACTGGTATCGAAGTAAGTGATTGTGCATATGTGATCCAGTCAACCGTCATTGGACGAGGGCGATTGATATCTCCGTAAATAATTGGAGGTTTTACACATCGAGAGCCATAACTTTGGACCCAACCATTTATTGTAGAAATATAGCCTTCTAATTGTTGCCCAAAATATTCCACCATGTCGTTTCGTTCAGGCTCTCCATGTACCAAAACATCAAGCCCCATTTTTTCTTGGAATCTGATGGTGCGCTCGATTTCCTCTTTAAGGAATATTTCATATTGCTCGTCAGTTAATTCGGATTTATTGTGGGCGGCACGCGCTTTTCTTATCTCAATTGTTTGAGGAAATGATCCAATGGTGGTGGTTGGGTAATTAGGTAATTTAAGTTTTTGCTGCTGAGCTTTTCGCCGGTCGGCATATTCACTGACTCTAGAAGCCATTTCAGGCGTCATGCTAGACATTCTTGATTCAACTAAAGAACTATGAACTCTTGTAGATTTTGAGCGGCTTTGAATTGCGCCTGCATTTGACGTCAATTCATTTGAAATCGAATCAGAATTACCATTTAGAGCTTGGGTAATTAATGAGATTTCTTGTATTTTTTGTTTAGCAAAAGCCATCCATGACTTCATTTCCTTGTCCAATTTAGATTCATTCTGTAAATCTACGGGTGAATGAAGTAATGAACAGGATGGGCCAATAAATACACGTTCTTTACCAACTATTGAAGTGGCTTTTTTGCCTAAATCTATTGCTTCTTGAAGATTTGATTTCCAGATATTACGGCCGTCAACTAACCCAAGGGAAATCGACATTTCCTCAGGTAGTTTTGCTAGTACATTTTCCATATCGATTCGACCTCGGACAAGATCAATATGTAAGCCTTTAACCGGTAATGCAAGTGCTGTTCTTACGTTTTCTCGTAGGTCGCTAAAATAGACTGCGACTAAAAGACTTAGGGCAGGTGAGGTAGCAGAAAGGCGGGCGTAAGCACGCCCGAACGCTGACCTTTGCTTGTCATCTAAAGTGAGTCCGAGTGCAGGCTCATCAAACTGAATCCAAGTGGCGCCTGCTTCAGTAAATCGTCTTAGAATTTTTTCGTAAACATCCACTAAATCCTCTAAAAGCGATAAAGGGTCAAATGTTGGGTCGCTGGATTTCGATAGCAGTAAATAAGTTACAGGGCCGATCAAAACAGGCCGCGTGTGAATCCCTAATTCTTTGGCTTCAATAAATTCTTCAATCGCTCTGGTAGATTTGATTGAGAAGGTTTGATCTTTTTCTATTTCGGGCACAATATAATGGTAGTTAGTATCAAACCATTTGGTCATTTCCATAGCTGAGACGCCTACGTTATCCGTTGATGCGTTTCTTCCACGAGCCATCGAAAAGTAGGTATCCAAGTCGACTTCGCCTTCAATAGGACCATAACGTTCAGGTATTGCTCCGACCATTATGCTGGTATCAAGCATTTGGTCGTAAAACGAGAAATCATTTGAAGGAATATGTTCTATCCCTGCTTCTTTTTGCAATTTCCAGTTCGTATATCTTATTTCTGCAGCTCGTCTCTCCAGCTCATCTAGATCTATTTTGCCCGACCAATAAGCTTCAATAGCCCATTTCAATTCTCTGTTAGCGCCGATTCTTGGGAATCCTAGGTTTGTTGCAGTGACCAATACGTACTCCTATCAGTAAAAAAATGCCAACCTAAAGGCATATTTTGCATAATAATTGGGTAAACAAGCAGAGATATTTTACCTCTTATTGCTACTGACTCTCAACGGTAGAAGATTCTACATCAAATAGCACAAAAAATTTGAGTGTTAAACCTAACGTCATGATACTATTTGATCATGGTAACAACACCACGCAATTATTGGATGGTTGCAGTTCATCAGGATTATTACGATGCTTGCTCTGAAAGGGATTTTTCAATCCTGGGTATGGGTAAGCAGCAGCGCAAGCGCGTACAGCGCATGGAAATTGGCGATCGTGTGCTGTTTTATGTTTTCGAGTCAACTGCTTTTGCAGCCATCACTACCATTTCAGGAACATATTTTGAAGACGAGAGTATTTTGTGGCCTTCTTCAGAGATGGAAGATAGTTATTCGTGGCATGTGAGTATTAAGGCAGATATTGTCTTAGATAACTTCCATACCATTGATGCACGCTTGCTCGCACCTCGCCTTGAGTACGTGAAAAAATGGGCTCCAGAGCTTTGGCCCCTTGCTTTTCAAGGATTGCTACATTTGATTCCTAAAAAAGATTTTTTGCTTATTGAGAATGAAATGAAGCGTGGTGCAAAACGTCCTGATTTTAAAATGAATACTGATCCTAGGCATGGTCCACTTTCGCGCGAGGCACAGCATTCTTGAGGGAGCATATTGATGGCAGTTACGATTGACCTTACTGATCAAAGTGCGATTGTTTTTGGGGTCGCTAATCATAGAAGTATTGCTTGGGCGATAGCCTTAAGCCTAGAAGAAGCTGGAGCCAATGTTTATGTGACTTACCAGAATGAGCGCATGGGTCGTAACGTGTTAAATCTAGTGCAAGAATTTGACCGTATTCATGCAGTTGAATGTGATGTACTCGATACCAATTCGGTAGAAAGCGCTATTGCTATTGCTTCAGCGAATAATCCTCTTTCCAGCGTAGTGCATAGTGTAGCTTTCGCGAATAAAGACGACCTTGAAGGATCTTTTTCTTCTACGGGAGTAGATGGCTTTAGAACGGCTCTTGAAGTAAGTGCGTATTCTTTGCTGCCAATTACAAAGGCTGCCGCAGGAAAAATGACGAACGGTGGTAGCATCATCACTTTAACATTTCATGCAGCAGATAAAGTTTACCCAGGGTATAACGTTATGGGCGTGGCAAAGGCGGCCTTAGAAAACGAGGTTAAGCAATTAGCTGCTGAATACGGGGCGCAAGGTATACGTGTTAACGCCGTGTCAGCGGGACCTTTGAATACATTAGCCGCGAGGGGTATTTCCGGTTTTACTGGAATGCATGAAATACATGCTTCTAGATCTCCATTACAAAGAAATATTACTCAAGAGGAAGTTGGTTCAGCCGCATTATTTTTATTGAGTCCACTAGCTTCTGGAGTTACTGGTCATATTCTTTATGTTGATGCTGGTTATAACGTTATGGGAGTTTAGGCTAGGCTCTTTGAGGTTGTATAATTTCAAGCTTCGAAAACTCTTCATCGTACAGTCTATTTAGCTCAATTAATTCTTCAGCACTTAGCTTCGGGCTTTCGGCTGCCGAAGCAAATTCTTCTAGTTGATCTTGCCTAACAATATTTGGCAGAACTGTCGCAATAGATGTTTCCGATAAGCAAAACTGAATGGCTGCTTGAGATAATTTACGTCCACTAGATTCCTCTGCTACAAAAAGAACGCGTTCTCTTTTCTTGAAGGCTTCATCAAGCCATTCTTGGTGTCGATGCGCCCGGTGGTCATTTGCGTCGAATTCTACTTTGGTTTTATTGATAAATTCGTCAGTTAAAATTTCCGATGCGTGTGGTACACGAGCTATTAAACCAGTTTCAAATGTATGTGCAGATGGGAAAAAATATCGAGCAGGCTGTTGTTCAATGATTGAATAAATTATCTGCATACTTGGAACTTTGCGTTCCGACATAGAGGCGTCACCTTCGTCTTTCCATCCAATATCCGGGCCCAATGCTGTGCCATACCATCTTATTTTGCCTTCAGTTATTAAATCGTCTAATAAGCTAAATAATTCGTCGTTTTGTATTGTGCTTAGGCGTGGATTATGGAGTTGGTAGAGATCTATGTAGTCTGTACCGAGTCGTCGAAGGCTATTCTCAACAGCAGTACGTACAAATTCTGTATCCCATTTCTGGGGACGCTCTTTATGGTGTCCGTCTCTGGGGGCATTAAGGTCATACCCAAATTTCGTTCCGATAATTACATCATGGCGGTTTTGAGGAAACGCTTGATGAAGTATTTCTTCCCCATAGCCTTGTCCGTATGTGTCAGCGGTATCAAAAAAATTTATTCCAAGCTCATGTGCATTTTTTAATAATTTTATAGCGTCGGGTTTATCAATTTTCCCCCACCATCCGGTGCTAACGCTCCAAACTCCGAAACCAACTACTGATAGCTTTAGATCAGTTGTTCCTAAATTCCTGTATTGCACGTTTCCCCCGAGACTATTTATTAGATATATCTTAGCAATAGTTAGTTTTCTTTGCTGTTGATTTTCTAGAGATTAATCCTCTAGCTGTATGCGATTTTTTAACATTGCAAGGTAATTTTGGGTGGTTTCTTTTGCTACCACGTCGATGTCTATACGGTGAAGGTCTGCAATTTTTTCGGCAACTTGTGGCAGATGCCAAGGCTCGGTCCTTCGTATCGGGTTTTTTTTGAAGAGCTGAGGATAAGAATCGGTTTCAATAACAATTTCGGATAATGGCAACTGTTCGACAGTTTTTTGTAAATCTAGATCTCTAAGCAATGGCTTGGCTAAAGATAATTTGAAGCCCATTTTTATTATTTTCTCTGCTAAATACAAATTACCTTGAAAGTAATGCCAAGCGCCTCCAATCTCATCGACTTTTTCTTCAATTAAGATTTTCAATGAATCTTCGTCGGCTTCTCGCGAATGTATGACTAATGGAAGCCCAAATTCTTTAGCCATTCGAATTTGTTTTCGGAATGCATCCTTTTGGAGATCATGAGGTGGGGAACCAGGCATATAGTCTAGCCCAGTTTCGCTCCATTCTAGTATCTTGGGATGACTTGCCAATTGCTTCAATTCTGCTATTTCTTTTTCAGAAATCCAGTCGATGAGATCAGCTGGGTGTAGGCCAATACCCCCTCGGATAATAGGGTAATTTTCTGCCAATTGAATCACTCTTCTGCATGATTCCATTGTTGTTCCTGCCGAAATAATCAATCCTACGTTGACTTCCGTTGCACGTTCGATAATTTGATCAATTACCTGAGATTCAAATTGATCGATGTGCGAATGACCATCTATTAAGGGATATTTAACATGAGGGGTTTCAGTAAGTGCCTGTTCCATATTCAAATTTTACCCAAAAATATGTAATTATTGGAGTATGACGATTGTACGTTTAAAAATAATTACTGGGTTTATAGTGCAAAATAGATGGGTTCAAGCATTAATAGGCCTATGTATTAGTTCTTTTCTTACATTTTTTGCAATTGAAAATATTGCTTGGGTTGAAATTAATGAAGGGCTGAGAAATTTACCCATTCCCATTTTGCTTATTGCATCGGGACCTATGGCTTTGAATATCATTTTGCGTGGAGCGCGATGGTATCTCCTATTACCAAACGAGCGAATAAAATTTTCCAGCTTACTTTTAGTCCAAAATACAGGTATCGGAGTAAACAATATTTCCCCAATCAGGATGATTAGTGAGCCAATACAACTCGCCTTGATTACGCGAAGGTATGAAATCAGATTTGCTAAAGCATTCACAGGATTAATTGGAGGTAATTTTTTGGATGTTTTAGCCAGTGGAAGTCTTATCATTCTAGGATTATTGTTTGTACCTGCTTTACGTGATCAAGCAGTAAGTATCCCTATATTGGGGGCTTTCATTCTTTTTGGGGTGAGTACGATAGTGTTTATTGGAGTTGCCAGAGGGATTCATAAATTACATTTTTTGAGTCGGTTTCAATACTTTCATCAGGTAATAGATTCTGTACAGTTGCTTAGAGAGAGACCGCGTAACTTGGTACTATCTTTTGCTGCAACTCTTGGGCATTGGATAGCCCTCGGATTAACCGGCTGGATTTTGACATTTTCTCTTGGAATTGATATCTCGTTAATTGCCATTACAGTTATTTTGGTGGCTGCAACTTTTTTCACCTCTGCTGTACCTTCCGCTCCAGCAGGAACGGGGACTTACCACTTTGCTGTTGTTACGATGTTTGTGACAATGGGGATAGATCCGTCGATAGCCTTCAGCTTTGCGATTGTAATGCACCTTATGTCAGTACTTCCTTCTTCAGCAATCGCTCTTATCATGGTTTGGAAGTGGGGAGTACATACTATTTTTGAGGCGAAATAATTGCAGGGAAAATTTGTTTTAGTAATTACGCTTTTGTTGATGAGTTGGCTTATTGCATGCAGTAATGCAGATGCTGATTTTAATAACCCGCCAACTATTATCCCAAATAATATAGAACGCTTTGAACCTGCATCTGGAGTTTTAAGAGTAGGGGTGGCTGGCTCATTTCCATACAACGACTTGCATGGAATCATTTCGGAATGGGCAACGCTTTTTGGTCCTGGTCCAAGCTATTCAAGGTTGATGAAGTTTATTCCTGATATGCAATCTTCTTCCTATATGGAGGTTACTTGCGATCTATGCGTTTCATACGATCGTATTAATGACAAGACTTATAAATTTGTACTCAATTCATCATCAAAGTTTCACAATTTTGGGGAATTTGATTCACGCCCTGTAACAAGCGCTGATGTAGTTTTTAGCCTTAAACAAATAGCTGATACCGAATCCCCACATAATTTACTGATGGAATCAGTAGAAACCATGGAATCAATAAGTAACTCGGAGGTTAAGTTCACTTTAAAATATCCAGACCCAGATTTTCTCCTTAAGCTAGCAAGCCCTTACGCAGTTATCATTCCTTCAAACCAATTTGCGGATGGCTTAGATCGGGAGGTCATTGGGTCTGGCCCATGGACGTATAAGCGGGGCCAGTCAGGTCAAATTACATTAAGTTCAAGGGAAGAGCACCCCCGAGGGACAAATTCAGCAGTTATTGAATTTCGAATCGGGGCGAACCAAGATATGGTTTTGCGAATGTTGAAAAATGGCTCCGTTGATATAGCAAGAGTCCCAGAGTCGAGTTGGCCAGAACTTGAAGAGAAGGGATATAACTCATCGGTAATTCATCGCCAGGGCCGTGGCGTTATATTTGCATTAAACGCAAACAAGAAGCCTTTTGATCAAATTGCAAACCGACAAGCTGTTTTTGCAGCTTTAAATCCAGTCCAAGCTATGGAAAATTCATTTGGGGTCGGTATTGTGTCTGCAGGATTACCGTTGATTAACCATGAATGGGAATTGCCTGAAGGTACGATGGCACGATTCTTTAATAGAGACGGAATTGATCTGAGAAATATTGAACAGTCATTTGATCTGTATGTTGCTAATTTTGGAGATGATTATTTAACACATGCAGAGATTATCGCGAGTCAGCTAAAGGCAAAGGGCGCAAATTTTGAGGTAAAAATTCTCACACGCTCTGAATATTTGAAACAAATATGGATCAATAAGGACTTCGATGCTTTTTTAGGACCTATACCACCAATAGATCTTCCGAATAATTTTGCTCTTAGTTTTGTCCATTCTAATGGAGGCATGAATGTCACCGGAGGTACTAAGGAATTGGACGAGCTTGCGGAGAAGTTTTCCATGGAAAATGACGTCACCAGTCGCGCAACAATAGCGATTAAGCTTCAGGAAAAATTATTAGATCAATCATTGTCGTTCATGGCAGCAGGTAAATCAGAACGTTGGGTTTTCAATGAACTAGTGGAGAATTTCGTCCCATCGATGCCTATGGGTTCTGGTGATCTTTGGAGTTATGTCAAAAAGAATTAGCCTAAACACTTGCGCCCTGATTCCTATGTGTATGTATAATAAATTTGTTCGCTCATGTGCGAACTGGAGGATTGAATGGCAAAGCCAGAAAATATAGGTGATGCAGATTTTGTAGCGAGTGTGCTTGAAAGCGAGCAGCCCGTACTAGTTGATTTTTGGGCGGATTGGTGTGGGCCTTGTAAGATGATTGCTCCCGTTGTTGAAGAGCTTGCGGACGAATACGAAGGCAAATTTGGTTTTGCAAAAGTAGACGTGGATGCCAACCCTCAGACGGCTATGCAATTTGGAATCAGGAGCATCCCAGCCTTGTTGTTGTTCAAAGATGGGAAAGTAGCTGAGGAAGTAATAGGAGCTGTTCCTAAAGCTGTGTTAAAGAAGAAAATAGACAAAGTTTTAGAAGAATCTTAATTCTCGCTAATAATATAGAAACGGCATCCTTTTACCAAAGGATGCCGTTTCGTTTATCCTCTAACGAACTTGGGGGTGGATGGGTCCTGGTGGGTCTCGCGGTCTTCAAAACCGTTGCGAGGACGGCTTCCCGTTCTTGGGTGGGTTCGACTCCCACGCACTCCCGCCATGGTATTAGACTGATGGAGGTAAATTGGGAGTGTGATGCGAGTTCTTGCATGTAATTTACTCAACGCCATAGTTGTAATGTCAGCTTTTACTATTGCCTGCGGAACTACTGAAGTTTCTGTTGATGTTGAAGAAGTGAATGTTAATACGGAACTCAATTCTTCAATACAAACGACACAATCCCCGATCACTTCAGAGATGTCGAAGAATTTCCAAACGCCTATACCCATTCCCACGCCGATTGGGCTTGAAGCTATGGCTGATGCGATTAACAGTATTGGTGTGGTTTCTGATGGGCTACAGGAAACGGTTCAAGGTATCAGTGAAATAGTTGCTTCATTCCCTACTTCTACCCCTACTCCTCCTACCTCTAGCCAAGAGAGTAGCTTTGAGCGTAAAGGCAGCATAGGCCATGTACTGATGGCAGGCTTTATATTAGAGGAAGAAACGACTGGCAAAAGGAATTATGCTGGTTTAGAGAACAGTTACAAAGGCTTTATCATCAGCGATGAGCCTCGCCAAAACTTAGAGGTGTTCATCTTCGAGCAGAGTTTATCGGATCCGTCCTTGTCGAGCTCTATAGCGCTAGACAATATGGCACGGAACGGCTCAAGTACGGATTTTTTCCACAACCTTGCATTTAGCTGCGAGTTAAAATCAGTGTGTGATTATTTCCTAGCATCATTGGAAAAGCAGTCTCAATATTTTGAAAGGTAACAGGAGGAGTTTGAATGCCCGAGTTATTGATTAATGGATATAAACATTATTATGAAGAAGTGGGGGAAGGTACGCCCATGATTTGGGTAACAGGGACGAGGTTTGACTCTGCAAAAAAATGGGTTGATTACATGAAAGAGAATGCTCATGGGTTCCGTATGATTATGCCAGATATACGTGGTATGGCAGACAGTGAACATGTTGCTGAATGTGAACCTTCAGATTGGGTACTGGACCTAGGAAGCTTCCTTGACGAACTAGGGATAGATTCAGTCCATTTGGCGTCAGAAACGTTGGGCACAAGAATAGTTACAAGGTTTGCCTATGAGAATCCCGCACGGGTTAAATCTTTGATTCTTAATGGACCTATAGCTTACAGTGATCCAGAAGGTGATGAAGATAGAGTGCGGCAAGCAGATCCTTCAAATATTACGCCTGAAGCACTCGCACGCCTTGAGTACTACCATGGTTCGGGAGCGCTCGATGTAAACTTGTTTTACGTAAAAATGCATGCCAAGCCCGAGTTTCATGAGTATTACGATTTACGAACAATTGCTCCAGAAGTAAAAACTCCTACACTTATTTTGCGAGGAGATATGGATGAAGATCGACATCCCGTGGGTCATGCAAATCAGCTCCACAAGCTATTTCCCAATTCGTGGCTTCAGATTTTTGCCAATACTTCATTTAACGGAATGGTTCAACACCCTGAAAAATCTTGGGAACTTATTAGATCATTGGTTGAATCTACGGAGTAGTTTTGTGGAGTGGAGGTTATTTTGGCTAAGGGAAATATAACGGAGAGAGTAACGAAGGAACGTTTGCAGGACGACTTAAATCGGCTTGAAGAATTTACTGATCCATCGCTTCCTTATACAAGACGAGCTTTCTCATCTCACTACTACGACGCTAGAAAATGGTTGTATCAACAATTCCAAGAAGCGGGATTAAAGACATCTGTAGATCCTGCCGGAAACCTTATAGGACGATTGGGCCCTTCTATTGGACCTTCATTATGCATTGGATCGCATATTGATACTGTTGAAGCTGGAGGTAGGTTCGACGGTATTGTTGGAGTACTGGCTGCTTTAGAGGTAGCTCGCTGTTTACAAGATGCAGGAATAGAGCTTTCATACCCCTTGGAAATTATCGACTTTGTTTGTGAAGAGCCGACCATAGTCAATTTAAGTCCCTTAGGTAGCAGAATTATGTCAGGGGATGTAACGTCCGAGATGGTCAATATTGCATCTACCCCGTTTGGCGAATCATTGCCAGGTGCAATCGAAAGGCTTGGAGGGAACCCCGCTAAAATTTCTGAAGTAAAACGTGATATTGGAGATATTTTAGGTTACTTGGAATTGCATATTGAGCAAGGCCCGGTCTTGGAAAAAGCAGGTTTGGGCCTTGGGGTTGTTACAGTGGTTGCAGCTCCTTGTAGGGCAGCTGTTTCTCTCGTAGGCATCGCTGACCACGCAGGAGCCACTGCAATGTCTGATCGTCGTGATGCACTTGCTGGAGCTGCTGAACTAACACTAGCTGTAGAGAAAATTGTTAGTAGCCCAGACATTGTCCAAGAGAGCGTAGGCACAGTTGGGTCTTTAAAAGTGAGCCCCAATATGGTGAATATTATCCCTGGGCGTGTTGATATGACTGTAGAAGTTCGCAGTACTGTACCCGAGGCTTTGGAATGGGCTCGAGAAGAAATTGAAACTACCTTGAATAATTTGGCTACAAGGCGAGGGCTCGAAGCAAAGATTGAATGGTTACAAATAGAAGAACCTGTCCCTGTCCCTATTGATATGCAGAACATTATTGCTCAGGCGGCAAATGACGTGGGGGTTCCCAAGATGTCCTTGGCTAGTCGTGCATCGCATGATGCGGCAAAACTTGCTCCTATTGCGCCGGTAGGTATGCTTTTCATTCCTTGCATGGACGGCCGTAGCCATTGTCCTGAAGAATGGGCAGATATCAACGATATAATTACAGGAACGAAGGTTTTGGGTCAGGCGCTTTTAAGATTAGATGAGTATCTATCAACTAAACTTTAATTGGAGACAGGAGAAATAATTTGTTTACAAGAGTAGACCATTTGGAAGTCCTTGTTAGTGATGTAAAAAAAAGCGTGGATTTCTATACACGTGTTCTTGGTTTTGAGCGAGCCCGATGGACTATAGCCCATAGGGCAGAAGGCGATTTTGAGCAGGCGTGCGTTGTCCTTAATGGTTTTATGATCGAGCTTATTCAAAACCAGAATCTACAACCTTCTTCACTCAATATAACCCCCAACGGAATAAAAGCTTTTGCCCTTCGGGTGAAAGATATGTCTGAAGCGGTCTCTTTCTTGAGAACTCAAAATGTTCAATTCACGCGTGAGCCTAAGGCTGGCGGAAGCTTCTATGGCCTTCGAGCTGAGATAGTAGACCCCGACGGTACGGGCATAGAGTTGCGTGAATGGCAAGATGGAGACGATATAGGGAACAGCAATTGGCAACCGTCAGATCCACAGGTGGAACAGATAAATTAAATCGGATTAATATTCAGGCATAAAAATAGGGCGCCCAGAAAATAAAGGTGCCCTATTTTAGGATTAGTACTATACCTATGCTTTAATTATTACTTTTGTTGGTGATACCAATGTACGCCAACAAAAGTAATCCCAAGCCAAAACTTCCAAGCCAGACCTGCCACATAACAAAATTCCCTACAAGTGCAGCTAATCCCAATACTGCAAGGATTACCATTAACGTGGGATTTCCAATCTTTTGCCGGAACACACTTAAACCTACTAGGAGAAAACTAATCCCCATGCATGTGCCACCAAACCAGAAGCCTGTTCCACTGAGTTCAATTAAGGCTGCAGCCGCATCGGCATTATTTTTAGATAAATCAAATCCAGTTATGCCTGTTATGAGCCCCACCCACATTAATATGATGCCAAACAAGGCAAAGTAAGCGCCGATACTTAGAGCGGTACTTGCTTCATTAATGCTTTTCAACCAAGCTGAATAACCGGCCAAAAATACAAGCATTGACATCATTGCTAGCATTCTGATCATGCCCACGTTTTGCCAATCTTCACTTGCAGAAGCCCAGGCAATCGTTTCGAGCGTAGTATCTTGGTTACCCTGCATAGCCCAGGAAAGCATCATCAATACATAAGCAATAATGCCAGCTAATAACAGCCTACCGTTAAGTTTTGAACTTATCATTTCAACCTCCAGAGACGATTCTTGTAACTAACTATTACAGTAGCTATTTGGAACATAGGGGCATGTAAGGGTTAAGTCAATTAGATAAATTAACGAAAGACGGAATAATTAGGGATGAAAATAGCTTAAAATCGTAATGTATACCCTACTTTTATCTATCCCTCTCATATACGTAGGACTACTACGCCCGAAATTACAAGCAAAGTACCCAAGATTTTGTAACTTAATGTTTCTCTGTTTAGAACTTCCTCAAAAATTCGTAGCCTTTGGGTACTTAGTACCGAGGCAATAATTAATACGGTTACTGGTGAAATACTGGTCAATAGAATCCCAACTGGACCAACAGGTCCTACTGAAACTGCATAATTCACTAGCAGCATAAAGCCGAGTGCAAATACACCTTCGGCAAGGAAAAAAAGGATTAATGTTTTGTAATTCCGAAGTGATTTATATACTCCCGCGAAATGCTTTTTCCGGAAAAATACGATTGGTATGACAAGGCTAACTGCTAATGTTCTAAACGCCTCTGAAGTTAGTACGCTTACATGGGCTGATGCTTCATCAAGGCCGATCATTACCCAGGCAGCAAAAAAGGATGAAACTAAGGCAGCAAGTAAGGGGATTTTCCTGGCGAAATATAGACGTCCATGAATTGGCTTAATCGCAATAACAAAGACACCTGAAGACGCAATAATGAGTCCTGAAATTTGTACATAAGTTGGGATATGTCCAAATAAAAGCGCTGCAAAAATGATCGTAAATGCAGGTACCACTGCAAGCACAGGCGCAATTCTGCTAGCATCTTCACGGGCAAGCGCATAGAAATAGGAAATAGCAGTGAGAACGACTGCAGCACCTGCAATTGAAGCCCATATTATTCCGCCCGTATTTATTGATGCGTCAGAGTTAAGAATTAGGGAGAATAAGACCGCAGCTCTTATCACATGAATCAAGCCAAAAGCGACCATGAATTCTGCAATTGAAGCGAAGCAATTGGAGATTAAATACTTTTCAATGATTGACATGAATCCGAAAAAGAATCCTGCAAGCATTGCTGCGTAGTACCAGTCGATAATGAGTCCTTTTGAATCTACAAAATAAATTACATGGGGTTTTCAGTTTAACCTATGTTAGGGTTCCAATAAGCTATATTTCATCACCTGTTTTTTAATTTATCTATGGAAATTCAAGGGCAAATAAAGATTAGAGTTATTCGTTCTCAGCAAGATTGGGATGCTGCCTTAGCTGTTAGGGAAGAAGTTTTTATTAAAGAGCAGGGAGTACCTTCCAGTATTGAACGGGACGATAATGATGATAGGGCAATTCATGTTATTGCATCACATGAAAATGAAATCATTGGTACCGCACGATTAACTACTGATCAGGAGGCTCGCATAGGTCGAGTTGCTGTAATCAAAAAATGGCGTCGCCAAGGAATTGCAGGCTTGCTTTTAAATGCCTTAGAAGATGAGGCACGCAAGCTTGGCTTTACTGAAATGACTCTGCATTCTCAGTCATATGTTAATCAGCTTTATTTAAATCATGGTTATGTTCAGAACGGTCCCGAATTTTCTGAAGCTGATATTAACCATGTTCCAATGACCAAGAGACTTTAAGTCTCCATGATGAGGAGTTTATAAATGGCCAAAATGAATGCGCGAGAAATGGCAACGTTTCTTGAAGGATCGCATATAGCGAATTTAGTGACCCTCTATCCAGATGGTACCCCTCATATTGCGCCAATATGGTATGAGTTTCGCGAGAATATGTTCCTTATGTTCACTCCTTCAAATTCAAGAAAACTTCAAAATTTGGCGATAGATAATCGGGCTTCTATTTCAATTGCGAGTTATGACGAGCCATACCGCTATGTTGTTGCAGAGGGATATATATCTTTGGATGAGCAATCTTTTGAAGCAATCGGATTAAGGATAGCGACGAGATATCGTGGTTCTCAAAAAGGCGAGGCTTTTGTCAATCAGCTTCGGAACGAATACAAGATGGTTACACTTATGTTTAGACCCGAGCGATTAATTACATATAAAGCCGCTTGAGGAATTTTCTTACTAATTTTCAAAGCAAAAACATTACCTTTACGCACGCAGTTGAGTTTTGGGATTTTTAATTTGATATCACCCATAACGATGTTCCCCAAGGTTAGACCCAGAAATTTTTTCAGATTAGTTAGCTTAACCTATTTACGATAATCGTAGTAAACGATTTAATTACGGCGAAAATTGATGTTATGGAGGAAACATGACTGAAAAAAATTTGACCGGCGCGCTTCTAATCATAGGCCCCTTGCTAGGAGTTTTGGGCTGGATGATTTTAGGTCCTGACGGACTGGACATCATTACCCAAAAATATTCCTTGGTTATGGGGATGATGGGTGGAGTTCTTATGGTTGGTGGTATGAATGGGATTAAAGATCGTATGGGGGATGGCCCTGGTATCCATTTTGCCCGCCTTGCATTAGTGGTAATGATTATTGGTATGGGTGGGAACATACTTGAAGCTGCATATATTATGATTGGCTCAGCAGCAGCCATTGCAGAGGCTGCAGGTGCTCTGTCAACTGGGCTTATCATGCTTGGCTTTGCTGTAATAGGAATCGCGTTTTTTCTTCAGAAAAACGTTCATATTGCGTTATCATTGCTATTTATAGCCGTGGGTTTGTGGGGGGCTGTAACTGCATCTATTTGGTACGAAACAAATAGCTTGATTTACGTTGCCTATATTGGCTCCATGGTTGCAGCTCTTATCCTTGGAGTATTAACCGTAAGATCAAAAGATTAAGTTTTTACTTTAGTAGAATTTAAACTGGCCAAGGTTTTATCATGAATCTTGGCCAGTTTGTTGTATTGCGAAACTAATGGAGGGGAAATGAATGAATATATCCCAAGCCCCAGAGAGTGGGTTGCGGACCAAGTTGCTCTTTATGAAAGTAGTGGGGGCACAGATGGCTTAACACTCAGAGATACCGGTATGCCTGTCATAATTGTAACGAATAAAGGTAATAAGACGGGTGCCACGCGGAAAACACCTCTAATGCGTGTGGTAGATGGAGATAATTATGTACTGGTAGCCTCAATGGGCGGAGCTCCAAAGCATCCGGTGTGGTATTACAATTTAATGGCTGATCCTGATGTTGAATTACGAGATGAGACTCAAGTTTTTAATATGCGAGTGAGAGAAATCAAGGACGCTAAAGAACGGGCACGTCTATGGGTAATT
>JAKUPZ010000017.1 GCA_022449765.1 Dehalococcoidia bacterium
TATATTCCCTGAATTATTTGCCATTACAGGACCTTATCACTTCGCCTTTTCTGCTCCTGCGGTCGTCGCGCCAAGTACTTCGTCAACTAATCCGTATTCCTTGGCCTGTTCCGCAGGAAGGTAAAAATCTCTGTCACTATCCCGTGCTATTTTCTCATAGGACTGGCCAGTATGCGTGGAAAGGATAGTCCGAATTTTATCTTGCATCCTGAGTATTTCTTTTGCTGCAATCTCTATATCACTCGCTTGCCCTTGAGCACCTCCGAGTGCCTGATGCATGTGGATTGTGGAATTGGGAAGCGTAAAACGCTTCCCTGCGGCACCCGCACATAGCAGGACCGTACCCATGCTTGCAGCCATACCCACGCAGATTGTTGATACATCCGGTTTAATCAGCTGCATCGTGTCATATATGGCAAGACCTGAGGTAATAACGCCCCCAGGGCTGTTTATGTAAAGATTGATATCTTTATCAGGATCCTCTCGCTCGAGGTATAGAAGCTGAGCTACGATCAGATTAGAAATCTGATCATTGATAGCAGTTCCCAGATAGACAATGCGCTCTTTCAGCAGCATCGAATAAATATCATAGGAACGCTCTCCACGGGCTCCGCTTTCAATGACCATTGGAATGATGTTCTCTGGAGCCTGGGTGAATTTACCCCCTAAAGTTCCGTGGATAGGCCAGTCTTGCATATCAATCACCTGTCGCTTTCTTCGGTCGAGGAGTTCTTTTTTTGGTAGTGGTAGTAGTCTTTTCAGCCTTGGTCTTCGACTTAGCCTTCGGCTTGGCCGAAGCTTTTTTCGCGCCTGCCAGCGCCAATTCAGAAAGGTATTCAAAAGTTTTACGATTGATTACCATTCTCGCTATTGAATCTCGTCTTTCAGGGTCTTCAAAAAGAGCTCTCATTTCAGTAGCTGAATCACCGTAACTTGCACACAAAGCGTCTATTTCAGAATCAATTTCCGAGTCGGGTGCGTCAAATCCTTGCTTGGTGGTAACCGCTCTTAACACATAAGCACGCTTAAGTCTCTCTTCCACTTTTGGTCGAGCCTCTTCGTGTACCTCTTCATCAGACATACCTTGCCATGAGAGGAACTCTTGATATTCCTCCATGTTATTTATACGACCAGCTTTTGCGTTGTCCTGCCGTTCATGAACGTAATGTTCGAGCTCGCTCTCAATAATTTGAGGAGAGATCTTTATTGTGGAGCCTTCCACTAATTTAATAAGGATTTCATCCTGATGCTTACCCTTAGCAGCCTGTTCTTCTCGCGTAGTAAGGTCTTCAAGGATTCTTGCTTTTAAGTCACCGAGCGATTCGAATCCTTCTCCGACACCTTTTGCAAATTCGTCGTTAAGCTCAGCCAGTTCTTTTCTCTTTATTGAATGGATTTTGACTTCAAAGTTTACTGTTTTACCTGCAAGTTCCGAATTGTCGAAATCATCGGGTACTTGAACAGCAAATTCAGTATCTTGGTCCAAGCTTAGACCGACAAGGCCTTCATCCAATCCAGGCACTGGAAAAGTTGTACCCGGGCGAGGGATATAATCCGTAGCTTCGCTTCGTACGATCTCCCTTGGTTCTGGCGATTCGTCAACTTTTCCCACAATAGTAAGATTAACCAAATCATCCATTTGCACGGTGCCTTCTTCTACAGGTTCCCAAACTGCAAGCTCGTTGCGTAATTGTTCAATCACTGTATCTACTTGAGCATCCTCAACATTAACGCTATCGAGGGAAACTCTAATGGATTCATAGTCCCCAAGGTCTACCTCAGGTTGTAAAGGCACGGTTGCTACGAATGATGGTGGGTCAAATTGTTCGAGTGAGACAGAAGGAATCCCGCCTAATTCAATACCAGCGTCTTCAATTGCCTTATTCGTAAATTCCTGAATGATAGTATCCATAGCTTCATTCAGAAGGTAGCCTCTTCCGTACATTTTTTCGACAATTTGACGCGGTGCTTTACCTTTTCGAAATCCGGGAATGGATAAACGTCTTACAGATTGCCGATAAGCTTGATTTAAGTACGGTTCTATATCATCGTTATCAAGCGCTATTGAAACAATTGCTTCGCGGGGTTCACGATTTTCTGTGGAAAACTTCACTAGCCAGCCTATATCTCAAGGAATTTCGGTATCTCTTTATAGCACGATAATCTATTTTTCGAAAGGATTCACGAGTAAATTGAATACTTAATATATAGTAACTAACCTAGCAACTCTATGCGCAATTGCGATAAAGTTGTCATACCAAGAGGAGGGGTTCGTTGATTTCTCTTATAAGATTATTATTACGGGTAGTTTGGCTTGTACTGTTAGTATTAGGTATCAAGCGTGCATTAGAAATCGCTGAAAATGGAACAGATGCTTTAGCTGAGAAGTTAGAGTCTGGAGAAGGAGGTTCTTTGGAAACCTCACTTGCAAGACTTCATTCGGCTTTGCATAAATCGGAATTCAACGAAGATGAAGATCTTACTAACGTCACATAAAACAAATCTTTTAGTACCGGAAAATATTAATTTTGTATAAATCTAATACGTGTGGTGAGCTGAGAAACAGCAATATAGGGCTTCAAGTTACTTTGTCAGGCTGGGTTCATCGACGAAGAGACCACGGAGGATTGATCTTTATAGACCTTCGCGACAGGACAGGTTTAGTACAAGTTGTATTCCATCCGGATGAAGCACCACAAGCCTTTAGGACAGCTGAGCGTTATCGGGCTGAATGGGTAGTGCAGATTGAAGGTACTGTTAGAGAAAGACCAGAAGGAACAATCAATCCGAATCTTGATACCGGTGAGATTGAAATCCATGCCCTTTCCACTCAGATTCTAAATGCTTCCAAAACTCCGCCCTTTGATGTAAGCCAAGACTCTCAGGTAGACGAATTGCTGCGTATGCGATATCGATACCTAGATCTCAGACGACCTTTTATGCGCGAAAATCTGCAACTACGTCACTCTGTAGTCAAATTCATAAGAGACTATCTTGACGAAAAAAAATTCATTGAAATAGAAACTCCTATTTTGATCAAAAGCACCCCAGAAGGAGCAAGGGATTTCTTAGTACCGAGCAGGATTCATCCTGGTGATTTCTACGCACTTCCCCAGTCACCGCAGCAGTTAAAGCAATTATTGATGGTTGCAGGAACCGATAAATACTTCCAAATCGCCCGGTGTTTTCGTGATGAAGATCCCCGTGCAGACAGGTTGCCTGAGTTCACGCAATTAGATGTTGAAATGTCTTTTGTTGATCGGGACGACATAGTAAATCTAATGATTGATCTATACGTCAAGTTAATACAATCAGTGAAGCCCGATAAAAAAATAGCTCTTCCCATACCTCGCTTTACTTTTGAAGAAGCAATGGAGCGATTCGGTAGTGACAAACCTGATATCCGTTATTCAATGGAAATCTCCGATTTCTCTGAAATTGTGAAGGAAAGCCAGTTTCAAGTTTTCTCTAAAGTAGTAGCTAACCAAGGTTATGTTAAAGGTTTCGCTGCGCCAGGAATCGCAGATATTCCAAGAAGGCAGGCTGACGAGTTAATTGACCTCGCAAAAAGTTATGGGGCCCAGGGCCTTGTAACTATAGCCATAGATATTTCGGCTCCATCCATATCTTCTTTAACTTTGGAGCAAGTACGAACTCCAGCAAAAGCACTCTCAATCGATGAAATTAAACTGATCGCAGAAAAATGCAATGCAATGCCAGGAGATTTGATATTAATTGCAGCAGGCACAAAACCCATGACACAAAACGTCTTAGGGCAGCTTAGGACCGCAATGGCCAATCGTTTAGAATTAGCAGACCCAGATACCATTGCGCTATGTGTAATAACTGACTTCCCGTTATTTGACTGGAATGAAAAAGAAGATCGATGGGACTCGGTTCATCATCCCTTCACTGCTCCTTTTGAAGAGTCATGGGCAGATTTAAATAACGATCCAGGGAACGCGATTTCAAAGGCGTATGACTTAGCCGCGAACGGCTATGAATTAGCTGGAGGAAGCATCCGAATTCACCAGCGTGAAAAACAAGAACTCGTTTTTGAGATATTGGGCCATGATCCCTCTGAAGTAGAATCCCAATTTGGGCACTTATTGGAAGCTTTTGAATACGGAGCCCCACCGCATGGTGGCTTTGCTGGCGGAATTGACAGGCTCGTAATGATCTTGTCAGATAACGCAGATTCCATAAGGGATACAATTGCGTTCCCAAAAACTCAGATAGGTTCTGATCCTCTTTTTGGAGCCCCGTCACCTGTCGATGAACGGCAACTAACTGATTTACATTTAAAACTTATTCCTGAAATTAAAGAGTAATGTTGCCTGAGCTAACATACGCTCAGTTTTTCTTGCTTAGTTCACTTGGTCTTTCCGTTGGAATCATTGGTGCAATAGTTGGTGTAGGAGGAGGGTTTTTACTGGTCCCCGCACTATTGTTTATATTCCCTGATGCATCTCCAGCCGCTATAACAAGTATTTCCCTAACAGCAGTTTTTTTTAATGCATTATCTGCAAGCATTGGTTACAGAATTAGGGGTAATCAGGATTTTCGCACCGCTTTATTGCTGATTGTCACTGCAGCTCCCGCAGCTATATTTGGCGCATTTATAAACCAGCAAACTGGGAGAGGGCCTTTTGAAATAATTTTCGGATTCGCTCTAATTTTCGGAGCAGCTTATTTGTTAGTCAGAAGCTTGCTAGAGAATTCGTCACACAAAATAGCACTTAAGGGAAAAAATAGAACCATCCTCCAGCGCGATGGGAGAAGCTATGTGTACAAAGTAAATGAACCTCTCGCTGCCGGAGTGGCTCCATTTGCAGGGTTTGTGGCCGGTTTTTTTGGTATTGGTGGAGGAATCATTAATGTTCCTTTCATGCTTATCGTACTGCGCATGCCTGCCAACGTTGCTGTAGCCACTTCGCAACTTGAACTAACCGTTGCTTCTGCTGCCGCTTTGCTAGTACATCTCTCAAGCGGGCTTGATGATCCTAATCAATGGACAATGGCTGGAGTTGTGGGCCTAGGAACTCTCATTGGTGCACAAATTGGCGTCCGAATAGCGCCTAAGGTTGGCGGGCGCTTAGTATTAAGCATCATTGGATTAGGCCTTTTGATAGCAGGAACGAGACTGCTTGCCACAAGCTTACTCTAATTTATTGCTTTACCTGTGAACCCTGAATCCTTTTTTCGAGGCCAGCCCACTCCTTTTCCCGTAAAACATATTTTTGTATTTTCCCCGTTGCAGTTTTAGGTAAATCACCAAATTCTACGTATTTGGGAGCCTTAAAACGCGCTATACGTTCTTTACAAAAGTCGATTATTTCCTGCTCAGAAAGATTTGCACCATCCCGAGGAGAAACAAAAGCCTTTGGAACTTCACCCCACTGACTATCAGGAACTGCAATGACTGAAACTTCCAGTACCCCAGGATTTTCCATTATGACTTTTTCGACTTCTTGGCTTGAAATATTTTCACCACCAGAAATAATTATGTCCTTCGCGCGATCTTGGAGTTCTATCTGGCCATCATCATGCCAAACCGCTAAGTCTCCAGAGTGAAACCAACCACCTTCAAATGCTTTTTGGGTTGCATCAATATCATCATAGTAGCCCGACATGACTCCATTAGAACGCATTAGTACTTCACCCATAGACTTACCATCACGAGGAACGTCATTCATATTCGCATCGACAACTCTAACCCCCGTAGATGCGTGGATATAAGGAACCCCTTGCTTAGATTTAGCGAAAGCCTTTTCGTCTGGGCTCATACCAAACCACGAATCCTGAGGGACACAAAGTGTGTAGGGACCATATGTTTCAGTTAGTCCGTATAGGTGAATGATGTTGGCTCCCATAGTTTCCATTGTCCGCACAACCTGAGGAGCCGGCGGCGCACCACCCGTTGCTATTGTCACTCCAGTCAAATCACGCCCCTCGGCAGAGGGAGAAGAATACATACCAGTCAGAACAGTCGGAGCTCCGCACATGTTACTAACATGGTGCTCCTCAATAAGTTCGTAGATCTTCTGGGGATCCACTCTACGAAGGCAAAGATGCGTCCCCGAAACCGCGGTAACTGCCCAAGTATTGCACCATCCATTACAGTGGAACATAGGTAGTGTCCAGAGATAAACACTTTGCCAATTCAAACCTGTCTCAACTACCTCCCCAAGCGCATTCAGATACGCCCCTCGGGCATGATATTGAACTCCTTTGGGCATACCTGTGGTACCAGATGTATAGTTTATTGTTATTGTGTCTAATTCTGAATCAATCGGGTCTCTGTGCTTTCCAGAAGGCGCAGTTTCAAGGAATTCTTCATACTCCAGGCTTGGAATATCATCAGCTTTGGGGAATTCGTCCACTACCTGCACATAGGTTGTAATTAAAGGAAGATCATCCTTAATCTGAGCGATTATTGGGGCGAACTCCGAATCAAACACTAAAACTTTCGACTTGGAATGATTCAAAATGTAAGTTATTTCACGAGCTGAAAGTCGCGTATTGATTGCCACAAGTACTGCACCAATACTCATTGGCCCATAATGACCTTCAAGTAGTGGAGGGAGATTTGGCACAATAAATGCAACTTTGTCGCCCTTCGATACACCTGATTTCTTTAAAGCACCTGCAAGCTTATTAACCCTATCCATGAATTCAGCGTAAGAATATTTGCGTGCACCATAAATTACGGCAGTCTTATCTGGGTATACAAATGCACTCCGTTCAAGAAATGTAAAAGGCTCCAAATTTTCATAAAAAGCTGATTGCTGCATATCCCCTCCCATTAAAGTGGGATTCTACCGATCAATCGTTACATGTAAAGAGTGCTGTTATGATTAGCAAAACAGGAGGAGCAAATGGGAACTGTAGATGATCGATTGATTGAAATGGGAATAGTTCTACCTCAAGTAGCAACGCCTTCCGCTAATTATCTGCCGTCGGTGAGATCAGGCGATTATTTATTTGTAGCTGGTCAACTGCCCAGAAACGAATCAGGGGAAGTATTAGCTGGGAAATTAGGATTAAATACAGATGTGGAAACTGCTTACGAGGCTGCCAAATCCTGTGCCCTCTACTCCCTTTCTGTAGCAAAATTGGCCTTAGGATCTCTAGATTCGATCAAACGAGTCGTACGTGTTATGGGATTGGTGAACTCGACTCCTGATTTCACAATGCATCCTGCAGTAATAAATGGGTTTTCAGATTTTATGGCTGAAGTTTTGGGAGATTCTGGCAAGCACGCAAGAGTAGCTTATGGGGTAAGCTCTTTACCAGCAGGCGCTATAGTTGAAGTAGAAACCCTCTACGAAGTTACATCCAGTTAATCTACCGTCATATATTTAGCAGCCTTAAGCGTGTTGTCCAAAAGCATAGCAATCGTCATTGGGCCAACGCCTCCAGGAACAGGTGTTATGGCAGAAGCCTTGTGGATCACATTCTCATAGTCCACATCTCCTACAAGCCTATAACCTGTTTTCCTTGAAGAATCCTCGATTCTATTGATTCCTACGTCTATAACTACGGCCCCATTCTTTACCATATCGGCAGTAAGTGCCAAAGGCCTGCCAATAGCAGCAATTACTATATCTGCCTGTAAAGTAAATTCACTCATGTTCTTAGTACCCGTATGGCACACAGTCACGGTAGAGTTCGCCCCGATTGCTTTTTGCAAAAGTAAACAGGCAAGAGGCTTCCCGACAATATTACTTCTGCCCAAAATCACAGTGTGTTTACCTTCGGGATCATTACCACTACGCATCAACATCTGCTGCACACCAGCAGGGGTAGCAGGCAAGAAACGTGGATTACCTTCCAAAAGTAACCCACTATTAAATGGATGCATACCGTCCACATCTTTATTTGGGTCAATAGTCAAAATGACTTTGCGTTCATCTACGTGCTTAGGGAGAGGCAACTGAACCAAAATACCATGAAATCTACTGTCCATATTCAAATCTTTTACCAACTGAATCACTTCCTCTTCAGGAGTATCATGTGGCAAAGTGAATGTTTCACTAAACATACCAGCCTCATCACAAGCTAGCCTTTTATTCCTTACATAAACAGCGGATGCGGGGTCATCTCCAACAAGTACAGCCGCAAGTCCCGGGCGTATTTGATGAGCTAGAACAAACTGCGCAGTGCTTTTTCCGATCTCAGATCGGATTTCAGCAGACATTAATTTTCCGTCGATTATATTGACTGACACTTTTTCACCCTGATTGAAGTTACCTAATAATAGCAAGGATGGTTACAATCCTCTAATCATAGGACTGGTAAAATCCATATAGTCGTATAGCCATGGAGGCTTCGTGCAAGAGATATCGGTAGGAATAGACCTTATTGAAATCAATCGTATTGCGAAAACGTTAGAGCGTTTTGGTGACCGCTTTTTAAATCGCATTTACACTGAAAGTGAAATTCGTTACTGTCGTGGACGCGCGCCTCAATTAGCTGCACGATTTGCTGCAAAAGAAGCAGTCATGAAAGCACTGGGAACAGGTACTAGAGGCGTTGGCTGGAGGGAGATTGAAGTGACGCGTAAACCGAGTGGCCAACCCAATGTCGCATTACATGGAAGAGCCGCAGTAGTTGCAAGCAAACTAGGGATTGAGCAGATGGCGATTAGCCTAAGTCACTCCAGAGAATATGCTACTGCCTCTGTAATAGGTCAGAAAATTGAAAATTGTTAACACCGAACAGATGCGTCAGTTCGAAAACGCCCAAGTTGACGCCGGAGTGTCTCTTGATCAATTGATGGAAAATGCCGGCTTAGCGATAGCACGATCAATATCTAATCTACTTGATGGAACTCGAGGTAAAAGGGTAGTCGTTCTCGTCGGCCAAGGTAACAATGGCGGTGACGGAATGGTAGCTGCCAAGTACCTTACTGACTGGGGTGCTGTAGTTACCCTTTATCTGACTAGTCCTACAAAAAGAGAGGACAAATTCTCTGAATGCATTGAACGTCGAATCCGAGTGGTCGATGCGAAAGACGATTTAGAACACTGGCAACTGGCAAGCTATGTATCTTTAGCTGACGTTGTAGTTGACGCAGTGCTTGGTATTGGGGGAAGGGCCCAATTACCACCAAATCTCCTTTCAATATTCAAGGTCTTGAATGATGCCCACCCTGCTAAATCTTTGTGTCGATACGTAGCGATTGATATCCCCACCGGAGTAGATGCTGACACAGGGCAATGCGATGAATTTGCTTTCGACGCAACAAATACATTTGCTCTAGGATATCCCAAGCTTGGAAGTATCCTCTTTCCCGGGGCGTCCAAAATTGGAAAACTGGAGACGATCCCTATAGGTCTGGCAAACGCTGAGGACCAAAATATAAATGTAGATTTAATCGATCCAGAATATGTTTCAAAGGTTTTGCCTTCACGTAAGCCGAATGGGCACAAGGGTTCTTATGGTGAAGTATTAGTTATTGGAGGGAGCAAAGAATACGTTAATGCTCCAACATTAGTTGCTGCAGCTGCGTATCGATCAGGTGCAGGGCTGGTTAAATCTGCGTTACCTCAAAACGTCTATTCAATTACCGCTACAAGCCTACTTGAGCAAATTTTTGTGCCTTTGCCTTCATCATCTGATGGAGGAATTTCAAAAAAAGCCGCTGCTATTACACAAGCAAACTTACAAAACGCCGGCTCGTCAGTAATAGGACCAGGCTTGGGAACAAGCTATGAGACCAAGGCTTTCCTCCAATCATTACTGCTAAACAATTCAATGATTACTTGCCCAGTCGTTATTGATGCAGACGCACTGAATTTCCTTGCAGGCACATACAATTGGGAATCACAGTTAATGCTGAAGTCAATACTGACACCTCATCCCCGTGAAATGAGTAGATTATTAAGCAGATCAGTTGAGGAAATCCAAGCTGACAGGATAGGTGCAGCAAGCTTTGCCGCAACGAAATGGCAGCAAATCGTGGTACTCAAGGGAGCTCATACAGTAATAGCTTCGCCGGAAGGTTCTATTGCGGTAAGTCCTCATATAAATCCAGCTCTATCTACCGCTGGAACAGGTGATGTGCTTGCAGGATTAATAGGCGGGTTAGCAACTCAGGTTCCAAGCATGTTTGATGCCGCAGTCTGCGGAGTATTCGTCCACGGGCTGGCAGCAGAGCGCTGGAGCAAGATCAATGGTGATGCAGGGTTACTGGCCAGCGATTTACTTAGTTTGATACCAAAAGCCCTGAATGACTTAAGAAAGCTATAATACGGCCATGTTGCTTGCTATCGATATAGGAAATACCAATATCACGTTAGGCGTTTTTGATAGCGCTGAACTGAAAGCAAGCTGGCGCCTGTCGTCCAATTCCCTTAGGCAAAAAGATGAATATTCGCTCCAGATAAGGGATTTACTACCCTTAAAGGGGGTCTCTGTTGCTGAAGTTACAGAAATTGCGATCTGCAGTGTTGTACCTCCATTAACAACTGTATTTGAAGATGTTGCGTACGATTTATTCAATACCGATCCTCTAATAGTTGAAGCCGGAACGAAAACAGGTATACGCATCATGTATGACCGGGCACATGATGTCGGTGCCGATCGAGTAGTTGATGCTGCAGCTGCGCTTCATTTTTATGGAGGCCCTGCAATAATCGTAGATCTTGGAACCGCAACAGTTATTGATGCGGTTACAGAAGATGGCAAATATTTAGGCGGAGCGATATCCATCGGTATTGAACTTGCACGTGAAGCCCTGGTCTCAAACACTTCTATGCTGCGAAGAGTCGAATTAACCCCGCCTGATACAGCAATTGGTAAAAATACCACTGCTTCAATTCAGTCAGGTTTAATTTTTGGTTTTACCGGACTCATTGAAAAAATGGTCGAGAGATTCAAGGATGAAATGAATGCACCTAATGCAAAAATCATAGGTACCGGTGGCCTTGTCAATTTAATAGCTTCCGAAACTGGAATTTTCGACGTTGTTGATCAGGACTTAACCCTTAGGGGACTGCATTACATTCATTCAATAAATCCACCGGAAGAAGACGCCGAAAAATGAGCGGCCCTTTCGAGAATAAAAACATTCTGCTTGGAATTAGTGGAAGTATTGCTGCGTATAAATCCATTGATGTCGCAAGTAAGCTTACGCAAGCTGGTGCGAACGTAGATGTGATAATGACTTATTCTGCTACGCAGTTCGTTGCGCCTCTCACTTTCCGCAGTATTACCCATCGATCAGTACACCATGACGTATGGGATATTAATTCGCCTGAGGCCGTAGAGCATGTTGCTCTTGCAGAGCGGGGAGATATTTTGATTATTGCTCCAGCAACAGCACACATGATTGGCAAGCTTGCACTCGGACTTGCCGAGGACCCGATCAGCATTACTGCCATTGCCACATCTGCCCCGCTACTACTAGCACCTGCAATGGATGCGAACATGTGGAGCAACCCCGCAGTACAAAAAAATATTTCGACGCTTATTGAGCGGGGGGCAACCGTAATTGAACCGGAAGAAGGCAGGCTTGCTTCCGGGTTAACAGGAGTGGGGAGGCTTGCAGATACTTCAACAATTATTGGAGAGGCTGCAAAAATCCTCGGAGTGAAAAAAGCCCTGGCAGGCCACCGCATCATAGTGACCGCAGGCGGCACCCAGGAAGCAATTGATCCAGTCAGGGTAATAACAAATCACTCATCGGGGAAAATGGGTTATGCGATTGCAGAGGCGGGGCGGGACCTCGGTGCAGAAGTAATCCTGATTACTGCTCCTACTGCCTTAGACCTACCATCGGGAATAACGACTATAAAAGTTAAAAGCACATCAGATATGCATAAAGCTGTTACCGATGCTTCAGGAAATGCAGATGCCATCATTATGGCTGCAGCTGTGGCTGATTTTCGGCCTGCAAAAACCAAACAGCAGAAAATGAAAAAATCCTCCAAGCAGGATCAGTCTTCTATAGACCTGGAACAGACTGAGGACATTATTTCGAATGTGTCCAAAAATTTAATCCGAGTAGCTTTCGCAGCTGAAACAGAAAATCTCCTTGAGAATGCGACAGTCAAGCTAGAAAAGAAGCAGGTTGACTTCGTTGTAGCAAATGATGTCACCTCCGAAGGTTCTGGCTTTGGGTCAGATGCCAATAAAGTATGGGTTCTCGATACAAACGGCGTAGAGGATTTACCCCTGATGCCTAAATACGAAGTTGCACTGGCAATCCTTGATAAAGTGGCTCATCTATTAGCATCAAAATAGCTATGCACTCGATTGCTTAGCCGTCCGCAAAAACATAAGTACAACCAAGAGTATCAGGGAAAATCCTGCAATATCGATCAGGAACACGCTCCGTAATCCTAGGGTGATAACAGCAAAGCCTCCAACTAGGGGGCCGATAGCTACACCCACGGCATGGGAGAACTGTGCTGCCCCAAATGCGGCCCCGTGCCTACCTGCAGGGGATCGCATTGCAATCAATCCGTTCACCATTCCACCAAGTCCTCCGGCGAACAATGAAGTAGAAAGCAGGCCAAATGCCAACGCCCAATAATCTTGTGCAAAATAAGGGATTAGGCTCGTCAATGACGCTGCCACGGCAGCAATGATGAGCATTCTTTGTATTCCAAATTTTCCAGCCAAAAATCCCATCAATAACGACGAAATCGCCGCGCCCATTCCCATCACTGTAAATACGATCCCGGAAGCAGTTCCTGAATCAGACCCGCCTTCGACAGATTCAACAAGCCCAGGGATAGCTGGCTGAATCACTAAATTAGAAGCAAGCACCAGTAAAATTACTAGGTACAGAGGCAGCATGGCTCTTGAAGTGCTCAAATGCCACATATCTACAAAGGACTGCAGAGTGCCACCAGGTACGTTAGGGCGCTGGAAGTCTTCTTTGACCACAATGATGACAAGTATTCCCGACAACCAGAGAGCAGCGCCTGTAGCTACAAATGCCTGTGTCATACCGTATGCGTCATAAATAAGTCCTCCGAATAGAGGGCCTAGGGCAATTCCTAAAAACAATGCAGATTGAACTGCACCAGATGCAAAGGGAAGTTTTTCGCGCGGAGTATGTGCGGCAACTAATGCCATAATAGTAGGAACAACTCCGCTGGTTGCCCCGACAAAAAATCGTGAAACAAGCAACTGCATTGGAGTCTCGGCAAAGCCTGAAATAGTTAAGAAAAACCCTCCGAGAAACATCGCTCTGATAATGTTGAGTTTGCGGCCATATTTATCGCCTAAAACACCCCAGATAGGGCTGAATAATCCCATGCCAATACCAAAAACCCAGCCAGCCATTCCTGCCCAAAAAGCAGCGCTTTCTGTAGAAAAACCGCCAATCTCTTCAAAGAAAATAGGGTAAAATGGAAAAGTGAACGAAAATCCTAATGTGGTGCCGACTTGGGCAATCCATAAAGCAATCAGGTTTCGTTTCCATGACAGTGTTGAAGATGAAGAGCTAGGAATCACTCGGCTATCGTAGCAGAGTAATATCTAAAGGCCTATCAATTGACCGCTAACGTACCTGCCAATAACATGGCTATCTGACTAATTTCGGAGTTCCTAGATGTCCACAGCTGACTCGCCTGAGCCCTTGTCTAAAGCCTACAACCCAAAAGAGGTTGAGGATCGGTTGTATGAATGGTGGGAAAAACAAGGGTATTTCAGAGCATATCCTGACCCTAACAAAAAGCCTTTTACAATCATCATGCCGCCTCCAAACGTTACAGGTGAACTACATCTGGGCCATGCGATGACAGCTGCAATTCAAGATACGTTAACTAGGTATCACAGAATGTTAGGGGATATGGCTCTCTATCTTCCCGGAACGGACCATGCAGGAATAGCTACTCAAGTTGTCGTTGAACGTGAACTACAAAAGCAAAACTTGAGCAGACACGACGTAGGTCGTGAAAAATTCCTTGCCATGGTATGGGAATGGGTAAAATCAACCGGTGACAAAATAGACAACCAGCATCGACGACTCGGTGCATCATGTGACTGGACTCGAAAGACATTCACTCTTGATGATGGCCCAGCGATGGCGGTACGCGCTACATTCAAAAATCTCTACGATGAAGGATTAATTTACCGTAGTGAACGAATGATCAATTGGTGCGTAACATGCCAAACTGCATTGTCGGATCTGGAAGTTGAATATGCTGAGGAAGAGGGACATCTTTACAATATAAAATATCCTTACCAAGACGGTTCAGGCTATATCATCGTAGCGACCACTCGGCCCGAAACTCTACTTGGTGATACAGCTGTTGCCGTTCATCCTGACGACAGCCGTTACGAAAATTCCCTCGGAAAACTCCTGAACCTCCCTATTCTTAATCGCCCTATTCCAATTATCACTGACGATTCAGTTTCTACAGAATTTGGTACTGGTGCTGTAAAAATCACACCAGGGCACGACCCAAATGACTTTGATATGGGGGAGCGCCACGGTTTACCTATCATTAATATCCTAAATCCAAACGGAAGCCTGAATGAAAACGCAGGTCCTTACCAGGGAGTTGATAGGCTTGAAGCACGAAAAATGATTGTGTCCAAACTGGAAAATGAAGGTTTACTGGAAAGCATCACACCTCATCATCATTCAATTGGTCACTGTCAAAGAAGCTACGATATCGCAGAACCAATAGTTTCACTGCAATGGTTTGTGAAAATAAAGCCACTTGCCGAACCCGCTATTGCAGCAGTTGAGCAAGGCTCTATAGAAATAATCCCCGAGCGTTTTTCTAAAGTCTATTCCAACTGGATGGAAAACATTAGGGATTGGTGTATATCCCGTCAGCTCTGGTGGGGGCACCGGATACCCGTATGGTATTGCAACGATTGCGAACATGAAAATGTTGCAATTGAAGAACCTGAAAAGTGTGGGAAATGCCAATCTGTAAATTTGCAGCAAGATGAAGATGTATTAGATACCTGGTTTTCTTCAGGGCTATGGCCCCACTCAACATTAGGATGGCCGAGTAAACGCGAAGATTTGGACTATTTTTATCCCACGTCTGTAATGGAGACTGGTTACGACATACTCTTCTTCTGGGTTGCACGCATGGTTATGCTGGGAATCAAAAATATTGGCGATATTCCTTTTCAAACTGTATATCTGCACGGTCTAGTTCGAGATGAATCAGGTCAGAAAATGAGCAAAACCAAAGGCAATGTTCGAGACCCGCTAGATGCAATAGATCAGTATGGTACTGACGCTTTACGATTTGCACTTACGACAGGTACCGCTCCTGGTAATGACACCCGATTCAGTGACGACCGGCTGGAGGCGGCACGAAATTTTGCAAATAAGCTGTGGAATGTAGGCCGTTTTGTTCTGCGTGAAATCGAAAGCGGAGCCAATCTAGATGGCTGGAACGGAGCGCCTCCGCGTACTCATGCGCAGGATCGCTGGATACTATCTAAGGCCCAGCAGACTGCCTGTAGCGTTAATGACCTGATCCAGAATTTCCAGCTTGGCGAAGCTGAGCGAGTTTTATATGAATTCATATGGAATGATTTCGCAGATTGGTACATTGAGCTCGCTAAAATAAGGTTGCGTGCAGGTGATGATGAGCCTAGAAAAGTCCTCGCTCACGTTCTTGAGCGCGTTCTGCGATTACTTCATCCGTTCATGCCTTTTGTCACAGAGGAAATATGGCAAAAACTCACATCCGTGCTTCCTGATGAAGCAAAACTACCCGAATCAATAATGATTGCTCCTTACCCCAACCCTCAAGCTCGGCTTTCAGAGCAAGAATTAGAGCAAAGGCGGCTCGATGACGCGGATTCCGTCAATTTAATTGAATTGCTAATTGAGTTGGTTCGAGCCATTAGAAATATTCGTGCAGAATTCAAAATTGAGCCTAAAACTCTCATCAATCTTAATTTAGTACAGGGTGGAAAAAATCAAGATTTAGCCAGTCAGTCTGAATTTATACAATCTCTAGCAAGAGTTGGAACTCTTTCTTTTTCACCCAACGATTCGAAAAATACTATAAAGCTAGTTGTGCAGGATTTAGTAGTTATACTTGATCTAGGATCCGCGGTAGACGTTGTAAAAGAGATTCACCGCATCGAACAGGAAATAAAAGAATTAGACAATTATTCCTCTTCAGTAAAAGTACGCTTAAGTAATGACCAATTTATTGCCAAGGCGCCCGAAGAAGTAGTCGCAAAAGAGAGGGTAAGGTTAGATGAAGCTGAAACCAAACGTCTTCATTTGGTAGAGCTTAGAAACAATCTTGCAAATGAGTAAAATTTATCAATATCTTGAAAAATTAAGAGCTTCATTGTTACAACAATTGATGTGTGTTGCGTGAGATTTCTCCCATCCAAAAACAGTGTAACTGGCGGATTAAGAATAGAGTTAGTTATCATCATTGGAGGCCTTATTGCATCGGCCCATGCGTCCATGATGATTGTAATACCTGTTATGCCACGGTTTATGGAATTAATTGGTGGAGGTGCTTATGTTTTTGGGCTTACGTTCACTCTTTACGCCTTAGGAAGATTTATAACTAATATTCCTGCTGGTGCACTTTCAGAAATAATTGGCAGAAAATGGGTAGTAACTGTCGGTGCAATGGGTGTAGCTGTTTTCGCTTTTTTAAGCGGTATCCCTGAAGATGTCCCTCTATTCCTTCTATTTCGTTTCTTGAGTGGAGTATTTAGCTCAATGACGATAGTAGTGGGAAATATCATTGCCGCTGACCTAAGCACGGTTGAAAACAGGGGGAGAGTTCTAGGCCTAATGCAAGGCATGCAGCTTATGGTTGGAACCGGGAGCCCAGCGCTAGGAGGTTTTATAGGAGAGCTCGTCGGTACAAGGTTTCCATTCTATATATCTGGAATAGCGGTATTAATATTTGCAATATGGGCGATGCTGAGATTGCCAGAAACTAAATCTAACGTACAAAGCAATCCATCAAATCTTAATTTCCAGCAAATCCGCTCAGCTTTTTCAACTAATCAAATCTCTAAATTTCTCTCCAAGAACTTCTTTACAGATGCCAGATATTTATTACGCGACCCAAGCTTCATGGTTGTATGCATATTGGGATTTTCTACATTTTTCCTTCGGGGAGGAATGGCCACAACTCTTATACCTATGTATGCAGATGGCATTTTAAATATGGGACCTGGTGCAATTGGTATCCTATTCACATTTTCTTCCTTCCTGCATGGAATATTGATCTACCCAGCGGGTGCAATCGCTGACAAATGGGGCAGGAAAATCATTATTGTCCCTGCAGGCTTAGTTGTAGGTGTTTCAATATTTGGCTTGCCATTCTCCGAGTCGGTCGCAATATTTGTTTTCGCATTTATATTGCTGCATGTCGGTCAAGGCTGGGGATCCCAAGCTCCGGTAGCATATGTAGCTGACTTGGCACCTGATAGTAAACGAGGAGTGGGTATAGGACTATTTAGGACATTTGGGGATTTCGCGGGGATTATAGGCCCAACTGTATCTACAGGCATATTAACGAGTATTTCATTCACCGCAGCTTTTGGCTTTAATGCAATTTTGTGGACAGTTTCAATCATTGCATTTGCTTTCATTGCTATTGAAACCGCAGGGAAAAACAGGAAACGAGGGCCTATTGATGAGCCTGAAGCTAGTAAAAAATAAACTCGCTTCCAGTCTTTTCTAATACAAGTTGCTGTAGAGCATCTAAGGATTTTTTTGTATCGCTGGCAGCACGTGCATTATCAGAAATGGAAATTCGCTTTTTGAATAGCCAATAAACAAATTCTTGGTACTGGGTGAAAGTAAATTTCATGCTTCGGCCTCGTCCATTTTCTTTTTGGAACCTGCCGGTTAGAGCCTTTAATGAAGATCGATAAAGCCGATTTGAGACTTCGTCATCGACACCAATAGCATGATGGAGACCTTTAACAGTCCTAGCTTTTTCTACTTCATTGCTAGTTACATGCCAAAGCATTTCCTCCAGTACCACTCCATAAAAATAATTTAAGTGTGCTCTGTATTTTTCAGGCCCCAAAGCCATTTTGAAATCAGTGGTTGTAATGTACGAAGGCAGACGACCTTGAAATAGTAGAGCATTTTTATCAGCCTCGGGGATATAATTTTCAGGTATCTCCCTTACTAGCCGTTCAGCAAGTAAAAGCCAATCAAATGCTTCACCTGCAAGAAAATATTGAATATTTAGATTATTGATCTGCTCTGCGGGTAAGCTCCATCGTCCAATTGCTCCCAGTAGCGCTATAGCCCATGGATTGCCTTTTGAAATCGAGTTATACATTTCGCCCAAGGCATTAAGAGAGCGTTCGTTCTGGCCTGCGTTCAATGAAAGGTTTCGCAAGTTCGATGTCATACAGGTCTTTAAGTCGCCTTCCGCTTCTTTGCCTTCTTAGATCCACCTTGAGCACGGGCTGCCTGCCTTCGTGCCCATCTTGGAGCATTAGGGTCAATATCCGTAGGAGGAGATAGCTTAGAAGGAGCATCTTGCCGACGTGCCACAGCCGTCATGACTGTTCTAGATTGAGAATGCTCTCCCGGCGCAACATGGAAAATAGTATGCGCTACATCATGCTGAATTTTCTCTAGTAAGTTATCAAAGGCTTCATGGCCTTCCTTTTTATACATAACCAAAGGATCTCTTTGACCGTATGCGTATAACCCTATGCCCTGCCTTAGATTTGACATCATAGTAAGGTGCTGAACCCAAAGGCGGTCAATAACTTGGAGCATCACGAATCGCTCCGCAATTCGCATAAATTCTTCCCCAAATTCGTTTTCCCTCTGTTCGTAAAATTCTTCTGCAGAGCCGAGGATTCGGTCTTCTATTTCAGCAGCTCCCGCTAAGAGGACTTCATCCACTTCGGCTATTCCTTCCAAGGGTAATATAGTATTTAAATCTGCAAGCATAGGAGCAGGGTTCCAGTCTGCAGGATCACCATGCAGATGGTCGCGGATAATTCCGCTTATTTCCTTGCCAATCATTTGCTGAATATTCAATTTTAAATCCGTCCCAGTAAGCACTTTATCGCGTTCTTCGTAAATTATTTCTCTCTGGCGGTTGACAACGTCATCATATTCAACCAAGTGCTTACGTAAGTCGAAAAAGTAAGATTCTGCCTTACCCTGTGTCATCTCTAAAGTTTTGCTTAACATGCCACTTTCTAAAGGTGTATCTTCTGGCAAAGCTTTACCAACTAAGCGACCCATCATGCCGCTGGAAAATCTCAACAGTATTTCATCTTCCAACGATCCAAAGAAACGAGTTTCCCCTGGATCACCCTGACGGCCTGATCGACCCCGAAGCTGGTTATCTATTCGTCGGGATTCGTGGCGCTCAGTGCCGAGCACGTAAAGGCCACCTTTGCTGATAATTTCGTCATGTGCATTTTGCCATTCTTCTAGAGAGGCATAAGTGGTGGCGCTTCCTCCCAATACAATATCGGTACCTCGACCCGCCATGTTAGTTGAAACTGTAACGGCTCCAAGTTTTCCGGCCTCCCGAATAATGTCAGCCTCTCGCTGGTGATTCTTTGCGTTCAGCACTTCGTGCTTTATTCCATTCTTTCGTAGAATTTGAGAGAGCTGTTCCGATCGTTCGACCGACGTTGTGCCCACAAGAATAGGTCTGCCTTGATCATTAAGTTCCTTAATTTGATCGACAACTGCTCGGATTTTCCCTGAATGTGTTTTATACACGTAATCGGGAAGATCCTTTCTAATCATTTCCTTATGCGTAGGAATTTCTACAACTTCAAGTCCATATACTTTAAAAAATTCCTCAGCCTCTGTAATAGCAGTTCCCGTCATCCCCGAAAGTTTTTCATACATTCGGAAATAATTTTGAAGAGTAACCGTTGCGTATGTAATTGTCTCGCGTTGAATCGGCACTCTTTCTTTTGCTTCTATAGCTTGATGTAACCCTTCACCATAGCGTCGTCCAGGCATCAGTCGACCAGTAAATTCATCAACAATTACTACTTCACTGTCCTTAACGACATAATCCTTATCTCGTTGGAAAATAAATTGTGCACGCAATCCATTTTCCACAAAGTGTGTTAGTACAAAATTATCTGCGTCGTAGAGGTTATTGATATTCAGTAGTCGTTCTAATTGCCCTATCCCAGATTCAGTCAGAATCGCCTGTCGTTCTTTTTCCTCTATATAGAAGTCTTTCCCATTCTGTAACCGCGGAATTACTTGGGAAACCCGAACATAATCAGCATTTGATTGTTGAGCAGGGCCACTAATTATTAGCGGTGTTCGGGCCTCATCAATAAGGATATTGTCTACCTCATCGACAATGGCAAAAGTTAATTCTCTCTGGACCTTTTCATCAAGGTCTGTAGCCATATTATCTCTGAGATAATCGAATCCGAATTCATTATTTGTGCCATAGGTAATATCCGCTAGGTAAGCATCTTTTCGGGTCACTGCTTTTTGTTCCAATTTTGAAGGATCGAGAGAGTTTTCGAAAATATAAGATGATTCATGCTGCAAACAAGATACTGACATACCTAAGAATTGATAAATGGAGCCCATCCAAAGGGCATCTCGCTGTGCCAAATAATCATTCACTGTAACTACATGGACACCTAACCCGGTAAGAGCATTTAGATAAGTAGGCAATGTTGCTACTAAGGTTTTACCTTCGCCGGTTTTCATCTCTGCAGCTTTGCCCTCATGAAGGACAATTCCACCAATAAGCTGCTCATCATAATGCCGTAATCCTGTTACACGAATGGAAGCTTCGCGAACTACCGCAAATGCTTGGGGTAAAAGATCTTCAAGGTTGGAGCCTGACAAGACCTGCTGTCGAAAATCAGATGTCTTTTTGGATAGCTGATCATCAGTAAGAAGGCTTAACTCAGGCTCTAAGCTATTTATTTGGTCCACAATTTTTCGATATCGAGCTATCTGCTTTTCGTTTGAGTCACCAAAAATTTTAAGAAATTTTTCAATCATGTCGTACCTTGTATATACATTCTAACAGCACCAAAAAATATCTTAAGCAACCAATAGCTATCAGAAACCATTGACGTAAAGCGAACACAGGGTTAGGTTGCGTTTGTGCAATCGCCATTCAACTTAAAAGAACTTTACTCCTTTACAAAAAATCCGCGCAGTAAGCCAACCTATCTCGGCTATACCAATGGATTTGCCTATGGGTTTTCCTTAAATGCACTTCAATTGCTTGTGGCTCTCTACGCTATCGACCTCGGCTTTGATATGTCTAAGATGGGAATTATTATTGCGGCTCCCGCTTTTTTCATGGTCGCGCTGAGACTACCCGGCGGTGCAATTTCCGATCGCTTCGGAGAAAAAGTTATCCTACGCTTCAGCTTCGTTACTCTGGTGATTTGCGGAGTAATAGCCGCATATTCATCTACGCTTTGGCCGCTCATAATCGCCCAATTATTTAATGGTGCATCTCGATCAGTTTATTGGTCTGCTGGCCAGTCTTATATCAGTCGAAGTAGCCCTGGCGACGCAGGAAAAGTAATGGGCCGCCAGCTTAGTTTTGAATCGGCTGGAGGAATTATCGGAGCAATTATTGCAGGTTACTGTGCAGAGTTCTTTGACTACAAAACTGCATTCATTATGGCTTCAGTCGCCGCCATTGTAGGATTTTCAATCACATCATCTTTACCTGCACTACCTCGCAAGGATCAAGTTAGAAAATTTCTTGCAAGTTTTGCCCCTGCCCGTGAAATGCTTTTCAAAAGGTCATTATTGCATGCACACATGGTCGCATTTATGGCTGCATCATATGCAGGCCTTATGGGGGGATTATTCATAGCTTTCTTCAGGGAAGTCGGCTATGGCGAGGGTGAAACTTCTATAATTCGCTCACTCAACAGTATAGGCCTGACTGTACTTGCATACGTTTTTGGCACTATCCTGGCAAAGATAGGAAGCCGAAATACTGCATTAATTGGAATTACATTAACTGGAGCGTTATCCATTGGTATAGCGGCATCTGGAGATCTTCCGATAATACCAATCGTACTGATGACAGTTTCAGGTATGACTTTCGGAAGCCTTCGTGCCTTGTACCCATCATTAGCCGCTCAAAATAGTACCGATTCACAGAGAGCTATGGCCCTATCAGTGGTAAGCCTTTACTGGGCAATAGCTATGCTGCTTTCTCCATTAGTCTTCGGATTTATAGCGAATTCGACTTCTATAACTTTTGCACTATTTACGTTCGGTGGATTTTCAATAATTGCTGGACTCCTATCCCCACTTCTATATCTATACGGGCGAAAAGGAATAACGCCGTCAACTGATCAGTAGCTGCCGTTAACTGCTAAGTCTGCAAAAAATTCTAATGACCCTGGGTTCACCAGCGCATCCTTGCTCACTGCCTCATCCACATCAACCCCGCTTAGTATTTTCTTGATTGGAACCTCTAGTTTTTTACCATTCAATGTTCTTGGGACTTCTTTTATTGCATAAGCTTCATCTGGTACATGCCTTGGTGACAAATTTGAGCGAATAGCTACCGCGATTTTTGCTTTTAGTTCCTCATTTAATAGAAGTCCTTCCTGCAAAACTACAAAAAGTAAAAGCTTTCCTTCAATACCCAACCGGCTGGTATCGATCACTAAGCTATCGGCAATTTCAGGGAATTCTTCAACGACACGATAAAACTCACTAGTACCCATACGGACACCGCTTCTGTTCAAAGTCGAGTCAGAACGACCATAGACAATCGCCGTTCCATTTTCCGTAATTTTGATCCAGTCACCATGTCTCCAGGCATCTGGGTAGACATCAAAATAACTTTCGTGGAATCGAGCACCTTCCGGGTCATTCAAAAAATAAATAGGCATTGATGGCATGGGCTCGGTGACAACCAACTCTCCGACTTCATCAGTCACAGGTAGGCCGGATTCATTAAAGCTCTCTACTTTACAACCAAGGCATATGCATTGAAGTTCACCTGCAACAACAGGTAACGTGGGGCCGCCACCCAAAAATGCAGTAAGAACATCAGTCCCCCCACTTACAGACGCTAGAAGCAAGTCAGCTTTTACTTTGTCATAAACCCATTCAAAGCCTTCTGGAGACAACGGAGCTCCAGTAGAACCAATCGTTTTGAGATTATCTAAGTCAAAATCCTTGCCTGGTTCAAGCCCTGCTTTCAAACATGATTGAATATATGGAGCACTTACTCCCAAGCAAGTTAACTGTGTATCATCCGCCATCTGCCATAATGCCTTCATATCAGGGTAACCAGGGTTCCCGTCGTAAAGCACAATAGATGCGCCTACAAGTAAGCCACTCATCAAAATATTCCACATGATCCAGCCCGTGGTACTAAACCAGAAGAAACGGTCATTTTCTCCTAAATCCATATGGAGCGAGAGTAATTTAAAGTGTTCCAGCAAGGCTCCACCGTGGCCATGAACAATGGCCTTGGGGCTACCAGTAGTCCCTGAAGAATAAACGACACATAAAGGGTGATCGAAAGGAACCTGCTCAAATATTAGGTCTCTATCAGGTTTAAGCATCTGTGGCCAGAGTAGAGTTGACTGCATATTTTTCCAGTTTCGAGGAATTAACTGCAAATTCTTATCCAAATATGGTAGGACAATAGTATTTTCCAAACTAGGTAATTCGTCTTGGATCTGACCAATAGCTTCACTCGAGCTAAATGATTTGCCTCCATACTGATACCCGTCGACGGCTAATAAAACTTTGGGGCTCAATTGCTGAAATCGATCAATCACACTTCTGGTGCCAAATTCGGGTGGGCAACTGGACCAAAATGCCCCAATTGACGCGACAGCAAGAGCAGCGGCCACGGCCTCAGGTATATTCGGCATATAAGCCACAACAGAATCACCCCGTCTAACACCCATATCTCGTAAACCTGCTGCAATTTCTGATGTTTTTATAAATAATTCATTGCGTGTCCATTCAACTTTGGATCCTGATTCATGAACCCCAATTACTGCGATTTTCTCATCTTTCAGTCTCAGTGCGTGCTGCGCGTAATTAAGCTCAGCCCCTATAAACCACTTAGCTCCTTCAAGGCGCTTACCTGCGGGACCATATTCCAAAATATCACTATATCCATTGAGAGAATTGATCTGAAAATAATCCCATACAGATTCCCAAAATTGTGGAACCTCACTTACTGACCATTGCCACAGCTCCTGGTAAGTATCAAAACTTAAACCATGCTTGCGACTAAGCCAGTGCTGATAGTGAAATAAGTTAGTTGAATTTTTTCGAGCAGAAGATGGTTCCCATAAAGTTTTACCTTCTAATTTGCGTTGGTCATCTTTATCACTCATCGCACACCCCAATGAAGATGCTTTCATTTATTTTTATTCGTAATTGGTGGTCTTGCAAGAAGAATAATAGCCCCTGCCAAGCCCCACGCTAAAGCTGCTAAAAGAAAGGCAATTTGGTAATTACCATAAGTATCATGCAAAGCCCCAAACAGGAGCGGACCCAGTGCAGCTGTCCCCATTGAAAAAGGCCTAAAGAGGCTATTTATTGCTCCTATATGCCTTCTTCCAAAGTAATTTGCAGTTAACAGTGCCCTCAATATTAGATATCCACCCATAACGATTCCTGCCACAAACATAATAGGGATAAGAGTACTCATTCCACGTACATTTAGAAAAAAGAGTATTAAAATTGAGGTCAATATCGTTGCGATAGCCATCAAGTATCTCACAGGGAAACGCTCTCCTAAGATTCCCCAGCCAGGTCGGACTATACCAGACATAAGACCGTAAATAGCAATGCCAAACGAAGCTTCAGCAGGCCCAAAACCAACCTCTGTAAGAAATGGATGCCAATTGCTTTGAAAGCCAGTAATTCCAAGACCGACCAAACTGAACGAAAGAAGCAATAGCCAAAAAGTGGGGTGCCTGATTGCTTCCCTGCGTGTTAAGGAAATTTCCTCTACAATATCGTTGGTATTGTCAGCGCCTAATAATTGATTTGGCTGCAGACCATCAGGTAGTAATCCTTCATCTTCCGGGCTAGTACGAATTAGTAACGCAAGAAGTAACGATATACTACCGACACTTAGCCCAAACCAAACCCAAGCTTCGCGCCATCCAACTTGGTTTATCAGAAATGATATCGACGATGGAAAGACCAAAGCACCAAGGCCAACTCCCATTACTGCAAAACCTAATGCACGTCCACGCTTTACGACGAACCACTTAGGAACAATTGCTTGAGAAATAAAGAACCCACTACCTAATTCAGCTATACCACCCATTACTCCAAATAAGGCAATAAATTGCCATAGGGCGTTTACCTGGCCTATAAGCGCAGTAGATAGTCCAAGTAAAATTGCACCAATAAAAGCAAAAACTCTCGGTGCAAATTTCCGGTCATAAAAAGGACCGATAATTGGTGTTGTAATGGCAATCAATATTTCCCTAACAAAAAAAGCCGTAAAAAATGCAGAGCGTGACCAACCCAAATCATCAGTCATGGGAATAAGCAATACACTTGGCCCCCAAATTGCCACGCCAGAACCAATGCCGGAAGCAAAGAATGCTACAGCAACAATTACCCATCCGTAAAAAAAAGGCCATTTAGCAGCCATTATTGGCTATCTCTCGGTCCACCAAGAATCATCAGGGAATACGTTTGCGCAGAAATATCGAATTGGTTCTTCTAAATAAATATCAGATGTTGCTTCCCTATATTGTAAGAAATGAGGCATCTGACGATGCTGCTCCAGCGCTTCTTCATCTTTATATACTTCGAAAAGGAAGAAGCGATCCGGGTCTGATTGATCACGGATTGCAGAAAACTGATAATTCCCTTCCTCGTTTGAAGTGGTTCCTATTCCATCCTGTTTTACTGCAGCAATAAAGTCATCTGCTCGACCAGGTTTCACTTTCAAATTAACCATCAAAACATGCATACCAAGCTCCTCGAAAATATATTTTCTTTAACCAAATATCGCACTCAACGTAATAACTGCCAATATTGTGATTAGAACCCCTGCCCATTGAATTTTTCTAGGTCTCTCCTTAAACAAGATGACCGCGAGGATGACAGTGGCCAATGGATGCGCTGCCACAATAGGAGCAACTATTACCACTGGCAAGAAACTTACACCAAGATTGAAAAAAATAAAGCCTGCAGCATCAATTGATCCTGCAAGCCCAATAGCCCTCCATAAATTTCTTCCTTGGGGCATGATTATTGAAATTTTTGCACTTCTCAAGATCAGAAGCGCCCCAACACCTCCCATAGTCTTCAAGATAAGAACAGAAAAGAATGGTCCCGCAGCATCAGATAAACGGGGTAAAACTGCCATTGCCCATCCAAGTATTAACATAGCCAATAATGCCCATGCTAAACCCGAACCAAAAATTTTTTCGTGAGATGGCGATTGCGACAGAAGTACGATTCCTACCAAAATAAAGAACATAAGAGTTGCTTGTGGGAGTGAAACAGATTCACCAAATAAAAATATGGAGAAAAGAACACATACTGCGAGCCAAGCCGAGGCGGCACTTGAGACTACTGAAACTGGGCCTTTCTCTAAGCCTTTATAGTAGGCAAGATACGCTGAAGAACTCACTAATCCGCAGGCAAAAGACCAGATTAGGATACCTCTAAAGTCTAAAGATGCATCCATGAATAGGAATTGAAATACCGCAAATGGAGCTGTCCCTAGGAATCCAAATAAATAAGCCCAGAGAGTTACTGAATATGAGCCTATCTTTCTAGCGGCCTGAGCTGCGAGAAAATCTGCGACTCCCCATGAGAGCAGACCTAAAAAAGCACAAAAAATTCCTAAAAAGGTATCTATTCAGGTAGTCCTTAATATTTATCTAGAAGTTCAAAAGCTAGTTAGAGGTTTTTTCAAGACTAGTTACTTTGAACTGTCTTTCAAATCCCAAGGCTTTACCACAACCGCCAAATGGAGCATCCCCCGTGTACTCTAAATGTGCTTTATAGGTGCCTTTTTCGCTTCCATCTGGTGACGCAAATTGTATTTCTACATCAGCATCGTCAATAGCATGCAGCCATGCAGGTGAAGCATAAGTTTCACCTCCCGCATAAGTTGTGCCACGCTTTGCATAATTGAGCCATTTCCAGCCCTCAATCATAAAGATTTCTCGCTCTACAACTTGTTCAAGTCTCCCAGCTCCGGCCCATCCACGCATCTGTTTATATAAATC